>CAJXJV010000033.1 GCA_913055135.1 uncultured Desulfurobacterium sp.
GTTTAAGTGAGTTTAACAGTTTCTATAACCATAGATATAGTCTATTTCCATGATAGTTGATTTGTTTATAGATGAACTTAATTTAAAATTGAGAAAAGTTTTCAGGAGGGAAAGATGGCTCTTGTGGGACAAAAGGCACCCGAGTTTGAACTTGAAGCCTACGATCCAAACACAGATACCTACACAACTGTAAAGCTCTCTGACTACGTTCCAAACAACGAAGGAAAGTTCCTTGTAGTCTGTTTTTATCCTGCAGATTTTACGTTCGTCTGACCAACAGAGTTGGCTGCGGTCGCAGCTAAGTACGATGAAATCAAGGCAAGGGGAGCTGATGTAATTGCTATTTCAACAGACACAGTTTTCAGCCATCAGATTTTCTGCAAAGTTGAACCTCTTATGAAGGACGTTAAGTTCCTTCTTGGTGCGGATCCAACAGGTGAGACTGCAAGAAAGTACGGTGTTTACATTGAAGAGGCTGGACTTGCAAGGAGAGGTAGATTCATCATTAATCCAGATGGAATCATCGTAGCTGAAGAGGTTCTCAATCCGCCTGTTGGAAGGAATGTTAATGAGCTCCTCAGACAGCTTGATGCATGGAAGTACGTTTATGAGCATCCGGATGAAGCCTGCCCGGCCAACTGGAGACCTGGCAAGAAAACTCTCAAACCTGGTCCAGAAATTGCTGGAAAAGTTGGAGAAGTTATTACTATCGACGAAATTCTTTCTTAGCGAATGGCTCCCTTTGTGGAGCCATTTATAACCAGATAAAAGAACTCAGCCCTTCTATCTGTCCTCTTATTGATACACTTTATACCTATCCTGTTCTTGAATCTGTGAAACTCAATTTCTTCCTTAGTTTCTATTCTGTTTCCGGTTCTTTTTGTCTTCAACCAGCCGTATTCAGAAACGTAGATTAAACAGTTTTTATAGTTTTCTCCATTTTCAAGTTCAAAGGAGATTTTTACAGGATTTTCTTTTAGAAGACCGTAAATCGGAGAATAGCTTTCAATGGGGAGTGGTTCAATTTTTAAAGCTCGATAGAAAGCTTTAAAGTTAGAAAAACTTCCCACAGTTGCCATTCTTGGAACTAAAGTACTTTTACCGTTGTAGCTTCCTCTATCCTGAGTCATAAGGAGTTTGTACCCTCTCTTCTCAAGGAACTTTACGCTTAATCTATCGTAGCTACCGTAAGGGAAGGCAAAGAATGCAGGTCTCTTTCCGAAAAGTTCTTTAAATCTTTTCTCTGAGAGTTCCAATTCCCTCTTTAAGAACTCAATGTATTTTTCCTCTTTTAGAGAAGCCCTGTACTTTGCAAGGTCAGGGTGGCTGTACAGATGGTTTCCAAAGGTTACTCTTCCATACTTCTTGAGTTCATCAATCTGTTTTAGAGTCAGGAAATCCGGATATCTTCCTATAGCCTCCATGTAGAGGAAAACCGTAAAGGGAAAATTGTATTTTTTCAGAACCTTAAAAGCTTTCATTGTTGTTCTGTAACCATCATCGATGGTGATGACTACAGTCTTTGGGGGTATTTCTCTGCCGGATTTAACCATTTGCCAGAGTTCATCAAGGGAAATCACTTTGTAGTTGTTTTTCTTCAAAAATTCCATCTGCTTTTCAAAGTCTTCCATCGAAACAGAGGTTGTGGGGTATCTGTTATCACCAAATCGGTGATAGATGAAGACAGTAGCGTAATCACCTCTTGCCGGGAATGTAGAGAAAACAGCTATCGTAAAGAGTAAGATGATTTTTTTCAATGACATTTTCTAATAACCTCACGTAGTTATCCCTTTCTGTTGAATAGTATATTAAAGCCCGGATGAGCGAATCCAAGTTAGCACCTTTTTCTCTTGCTTTTCTGAATTCTTCGTAAGCCCATCCGACATTCAGGTTGTATATGTAATCTTCCACAGACTGGAGGATATCATCATAAACTTTCAGGTAAACATCGTTATTTCTTGCTTTTAACTTTTTGTTTGTTGGACGGAACACGTATATTCCAAATACATTGTTTCCTTCAATGAAGAATCTTGAAGTTCCCCATCCACTCTCTATGGCACCCTGAGCAAGAATCAAACTTACTGGAACAGAGTTAACCTTTTCTAAAAGTTCTTTAAGGTCATCTGTTCTGTATTTCTTTTTCAATCTTTCAAGCTCCGTTTTTTCTTCTTCTGATATTTCTTGTTCTCTTAAAACTCTTAGCAGGAATTCCCTTTCTTTTAGAACCTTTTCATTTGCAATCAAAATTTCGGGAAGTAGCACATCTATGAACTTTTTCTTTCTTTTCTTTACAGGAAGTCTTTCAAGAGACATGACATGAGAATAGACAATGGGAACAACTTTGTTGCAGTTTACGGGTACTATTTCTTTGATATCGGGATTTTCAATGTAGAAAATAAAGTTGATTATCTCTTCTTTTTTAACTTTAACCTCTTTCTTTATCTCGGGCTTTTTGGGAAGAATTCTCCTGACGGGTTCCGGTTTCTTAATAAAAAACACGGGAAAAATCAGGACAATGATGGCAGTTACAAATAGGAGAAGAATTTCCCTCATCTTTTCTCCCTGAAATTTTCAGGGAATTTTAATCCCTTTTGCTATACTATGGTATCTTCATAAAAAGGAGGTTTTGGCATGTCTGCAATAAGGATTACTACACCTATCCTTGATGATTCGGTAGTGGAAAGCCTGAAAGCCGGGGATTTTGTTCTTATTTCCGGTGTCATCTATACGGCGAGAGATGCAGCCCATAAGAGGATAGTCGAAGCTCTTGAGAAGGGAGAGGAATTGCCATTTGACCTTAAAGGACAGATTATCTACTATGCAGGTCCCGCTCCAGCAAAACCTGGGAGACCTATTGGTTCTGTCGGTCCAACTACCAGTTATAGAATGGATCCGTATGCTCCAAGACTTTTAGAAGCTGGGCTTAAAGGAATGATAGGTAAGGGTTCAAGAAACCAAGAAGTAATCGAAGCTATCAAAGAGTATAAAGGCGTTTACTTTGGAGCTGTAGGGGGAGCAGCAGCATATCTGGCAAGATGTGTGAAATCTGCTGAGGTGATAGCCTATGAGGATCTTGGTCCTGAGGCTGTGAGAAGACTGGTTGTTGAAGACTTTCCAGCCTTTGTTGTAAACGATATTTATGGAAACGATCTCTATAAAATAGGTAGATGCCAGTACATGGAGATAGAGGATCCAGCCCTTTTCAAATGTTAAATATTTGTTACAATTTTCATGCAATTTGTTGAATATTACAGAAACTTGTTATAATGTGCATGCAAGTTACTTAATATTACAGAGGTAAGGAGAAGAGATTTGGAAAGCTATCTGGTTCTTTTTCTCTTTTTCCTGATAGCACTGGTGGTTGCTGGTCTGGTTCCAAACATAAACCTTATTACCAACAAACTTTTGAAGATTGACCGCAGTGTTAAAGAAAAGTATGAACCTTATGAGTGTGGAATTCCGAAGATTTATCCTCTGAACAGACGTTATTTTGCGTTCTTCTACGTTGTTGCTTTAGTTTTCCTCCTTTTTGATCTTGAAACCGTCTTTCTCTTCCCATGGGCGGTTGCATTTAGGGATCTCGGGATCTTAGGATTGGTTGAAGCCTTTATTTTTATTGCGATCCTCCTTATTGGGTTCTTGTACGCCATTGCAAAAGGAGCACTTAAATGGGAGTAAAGAACGGCGTATTCCTTACAAGATTGAACGACCTTATTAACTGGGGTAGAAAAGGAGCCCTTTGGCCTTTAGCCTTTGCTACTGCCTGCTGCGGAATTGAGATGATGGCAGCAGCTGCTTCCCGTTATGACTTTGACAGGTTCGGGGTAATATTCAGGAATACCCCGAGGCAGTGTGACCTTCTGATAATGTGTGGAACAATAAGCAGAAAAATGGCTCCAATTATAAAGAGACTCTGGGATCAGATGCCAGACCCGAAGTGGGCAATTGCCATTGGAAGCTGCGCAATCAGCGGTAACATCTTCCAGACCTATTCAACCCTTAGAGGTCTTGACTGCATTGTTCCTGTTGATGTCTACGTTCCTGGATGTGCGCCCAAACCAGAAGCTTTCTATGAAGCTCTCATGATGCTTCAGGAGAAGATAAAGAGAGACAAGCCAATAATCGTTGGTGGTGAAGAATGCAGTATGTAAATAGAGAGTTGGTTGAAAAGCTAAAAGAAAGATTCAAAGATGGAATAGAAAAAGTTGAAGAGTTCAGGAAGGAAGTAAGTATAACTGTTAAAAAGGATATTCTCGTAGAATTTATGAAATTCCTGAAAGATTCTCCGGATTTTGGGATGGATATGCTTGTTGACGTTACCGCCGTTGACTATCCGGAGCATACTCCAAGAATTCAAGTTGTTTATCACTTGAGGTCTCTGACAAAAAGACACAACCTGAGGGTCAAATGCTGGGCTGAAAACGAAGAAATTCCTTCTGTTGTTGATATCTGGAAAACTGCCGAATGGACCGAGAGGGAAACTTACGAAATGTTTGGAGTAAAGTTTACAGGGAGAAAGTTGAGAAAGATTCTTCTTCCTCAAAGGTATCCCTATTTCCCTCTCAGAAAGGATTTTCCACTTGAAGGTTACGAAGAACCGTGTGAAGTGTGGGACTGGGAGTAGAGAATGGCAGAGAAGGCTGATCTAATTTTAAATATGGGACCTCAGCACCCATCAACTCACGGTGTTTTGAGGCTTATTCTTGAGCTTAAAGGTGAAAAGATTATTGGAGCTGATGCAGTAATTGGTTATGTTCACAGAGGGGTTGAGAAACTCGCTGAACACAGAAAGTACATGCAGATTTTACCGGTCTTTGACAGAGTTGACTACGTTTCTTCAAACTCAAACGAGTTAGGTTTTGTCCTTGCGGTTGAGAAGCTCCTCGGGATAGAAGACAAAATACCTGAGAGGGCTCAGTACCTGCGTGTCATAATGGCAGAGCTTACCCGTATTTCCTCCCACCTCATCTGGCTTGGAACTCATGCCCTTGAGCTTGGGGCAATGAGCGTGTTCCTGTACGCATTTAGAGAAAGGGAGAAGATACTGGATCTCTTTGAGGAGATTGCAGGTGGGAGACTTCACACTGGCTATATGCGGATTGGTGGAGTTGCCTACGACGCAACAGAGAAGTTTTTAAATGAGTTGAACGAATTTCTGGAATTTTTCCCTTCAAAAATTGACGAGTACGAAACGCTGTTGACCGAGAACAGAATCTGGAAGTCAAGAACGGTTGGTGTAGGTGTAATAGATAAAGAGACAGCAATAAACTGGGGAATAACAGGACCTGCCTTAAGGGCTACAGGATGTGACTACGACGTCAGGAAGTACTACCCATACTGCGTTTACGATAAGCTAAATTTTGAAGTTCCTGTTTATCACAATGGAGACGTTTATGACCGTTACCGTGTCAGAATGTTTGAGATGAGAGAATCTGTAAAAATTATAAAACAGTGCCTTGAGAAGATGCCGGAAGGTCCGGTTAAATTGGAAGACCCAACTATAGTCCTTCCTCCAAAAGAGGAAGTTTACAACACAATGGTTGGTCTCATTCACCACTTTGAACTTGTAATCCATGGAATAAAACCGCCTGAGGGTGAAGTCTATGCAGCGGTTGAGGGACCTCGCGGAGAACTTGGGTACTATATAGTCAGCGATGGTTCAGATAAGCCCTACAGGTTAAGAATAAGACCACCATCCTTTATAAACATTGCGATAATGCCGGAGCTCCTTAAGAATCACTACGTTGCCGATGTTATAGCAATAGTTGGAAGTTTAGACCCTCTCATGGGAGAAGTGGATAGATGACGCTGGAAGAATTCAGGAAAGAAATCGAGAAGTTAAAAAGTAGTAGAAAGTATCTATACAACGGTTCTTACATACTTCCCGCTCTATGGATTGCCGAGAAAAACTTCTCAGCCATTACACCAGAAATAATGAGAACCATTGCCGATGTCCTTGGTGTCAGGCTTATAGAGGTTGAAGAGGCAGCAGAGTTTTATGCAATGTTTCATACAAAGCCAAAGGGTAAGTACATAATAAGAGTCTGTACGAACCTTTCCTGTATGCTGAGGGGTGGAGAAGAAATTCTTGAGAAGTTTTGTGATCTCCTTGGAATCTCACCAGGAGAGACAACAGAAGATGGACTTTTTACGATTGAAGCTTTTGAATGTATGGGACTCTGCGATGGAGCTCCTGCTGTGACAGTCAACGAGGAGAGATTTTTAAACGTTACGCCAGAAGAGGTTCCGAAAATCCTGAAGAAATTTGGATGGAAGGGGAAATAATGGAAAAACTCCTTCTTAGAAATGTTGATAAGGAAAATTCTCATACGATAGAAGCTTACCTGAGAAGTGGAGGCTATTCCGCTCTTAGAAAAGTCCTGAAAGAGATGACCCCCGAAGATGTCATTGAGGAAGTCAAGCGCAGCGGTTTGAGGGGTAGAGGAGGTGCAGGTTTCCCTACTGGAATGAAGTGGGAGTTTGCAGCAGCAGATCTAAAAGAGCCGAAGTATATGGTCTGTAACGCTGACGAGGGAGAACCCTGCACTTTCAAGGACAGGATAATAATAGAGAAAGATCCTCACTCAATGATTGAGGGTATGATAATAGGAGCTTATGCTACAGGTTGCAGGTATGGGTACATCTATATCAGGGGCGAATATCCGATAGGCAGGAAAATTCTGGAGCGGGCAATTGCTGAAAGCTACGATAAAGGATTCTTAGGAGAAAATATCCTTGGAACCGATTTTTCCTTTGATCTCTACGTTCACAGTGGTGCTGGAGCCTACATCTGTGGTGAGGAAACAGCTCTCATAAATTCACTTGAGGGAAGAAGAGGAGAGCCGAGGATAAAACCACCATTTCCTGTTAACGCTGGATACCTATGGAATCCAACAGTTGTCAACAACGTTGAGACCCTTGCAAATGTTCCTCTGATAATTGAAAGGGGTGGTGAATGGTACGCCTCAATTGGTTCTCCAGACTGCCCGGGTCCAAAACTTTTCCCTGTTAGCGGAAAGGTTAAAAGACCGGGAGTCTATGAACTTCCAATGGGAACACCACTTTCTGAAATCATCTACGAACACGCTGGAGGAATTATTAACGATAGAAAGCTAAAACTTGTCTTTCCAGGAGGAGCTTCAAGTTCCTGTCTTACCGCTGATGAAATAGATGTTCCAATGGATTTTCCATCCTTAGCAAAAGCGGGAACGATGCTCGGTTCCGGTGCAATCATGGTTTTAGATGAAACAGATTGTGTTGTAAGGGCAGCCTTGAGGCTCATAGAGTTTTTCAGACATGAGTCCTGCGGAAAGTGTACTCCCTGTAGAGAAGGGACAGACTGGCTTGTGAGGATAATGAGAAGGATAGAGAACGGTCAGGCTGGAGAAGAGGATTTAGATGTCATTCTATCCATTTCAGAAACTATGGAGAACTCGTTCTGCGGTCTTGGAATGGCTGCTCATAACCCTGTTGCTTCAACTGTTAAAAAGTTCAGAGATGAATACTTAGAGCACATTAGACTTGGAAGATGTCCTTTCAGGAGTAGCTAAATGGAGACATTCAAAATTATCATAGATGGAAAGGAATGTGAGGCTTACCCTGGAGAAACTGTCCTTGAAGTGGCTGAGCGTCACGGTATAGTTATTCCTGTTTTCTGTCACCACAAAGAGCTTAGACCGGAAGGTGCCTGTAGGGTGTGTCTTGTTGAAGTTGAGGGAGCTCCGAGACTTGCAACTGCCTGCACATTAAAAGCAATGCCTGACATGGTCATAAGAACAGACACAGAAAGAGTGAAGAGAGCGAGGAAGGGAGTCATTGAGCTGATTCTCAACAACCATACCTTAGAGTGTCCAATCTGTGATAAGTCTGGAGAGTGCGAACTCCAGATGACAGGTTTCAGGCATGGTCCCAAAAAGTCCAGATATAAAGAGCCGAGAAGGGAAAAGGACATTGTCATAAAAGGTCCACTAATTGAAATAGACAACGATCGCTGTATTCTCTGCCGCCGCTGCGTAAGAATGTGCGGTGAGAACATGGGAAACAGAGTTCTTGGAATCCTCAGAAGGGGTTATCAGGCTTACATTTCGCCTTTTAATGGGGATTTCCTTGAGAGCGGCTGTGAGCATTGTGGAAGCTGTATTGACGTCTGTCCAGTCGGTTCTCTTCTTGACAGGGCTTTTAAGTACAAAGACCGTCCATGGAGAATGACAAAGACGTGGACAACCTGTACTCTTTGCGGTACAGGCTGTAGGATGGAGGTTGATACCTACCATGAGAGAATAAAGAGAGTTGTTGGAAGGATAGGTGTCAACGATGGTCACAACAGAGGATACCTGTGCGTAAGAGGAAAGTGGGGATGGGATATTGTCTATACAGATAAAAGGTTGAAGAAACCACTCCTGCGGGAAGGAGAAGATTTAAAGGAAGTTTCAATCGATGAAGCTATTGAAATATTGAAAGAAAAGGTTTTAAACAGAAAAGTTAACCTGTTTATTGAAAGTTCTCTTACCAACGAAGAGCTTACACGACTTGCTGCCATCTTTGGAACTGAGAACGTTGCATCAGATGCTTTACCCTATCAGGAAGCCCTTACGGGTGTAGCTGAAATAACGGGAAGGTTTGATACGGATAAGCTCTCTGTAATTTACGATGCTGAAATCATTTTCGTGATTGGAGATTTTATAGAGGAGATAAAAGCAGATTCTACCACTCTATTTTCAAATAATCTGTTGATTTGAGCAGGATACCCCTTTTTTTCAATAACTTTAATCCCATTTTTTTTTATAAAAATATGGAAAGGGAGTAAATTAAGATAATCAATTTTACCAATTACCACGAGCCTCCACCCCCACAAAATCCCCCTACTAAACTTTTTCTATATTTTGTTGTTTTAAATCCACTATAAACAGTGGTATCAATTTTTAAAATTTGTTGCTCCACCATTCCTAAAAATATTAAAAATCCCATTTTTTACTCCTCTTTTAAATTCTCCTCTTCTTTATATGGATTCACCATCTTTACAATTAAAATCGACACTCCATATAAAACAATTAACGGAATCGCCATCAAAAATTGAGTAGCTGGGTCTGGTGGTGTTAAAATGGCAGCAACTATAAAAATAATAACTACTGCATATCTAAACCCTGAAATAAGTGTTTGATCGGTAATTAAATCAAGTTTTGCTAAAAAATATGCAAACACTGGCAATTCAAAAGCGATACCAAATCCAAACATAAATTTTGAAAAAAAACCGATGTATTCACTCATTTTTAACATAGCTTCAAACTCTATCCCCCCAAAATTGATTAAAACAGTTGCCCCAAATGGAAACACAACATAATAAGCAAATCCAACCCCCATTAAAAACATTATAGTTCCCCAAAAAACAAAAGGGATAGCCATTTGTTTCTCATTTTCATAAAGGGCAGGTGCTATAAATTTCCAAACCTGCCACATTATAAAAGGTAAAGCTAAAACAAATCCCCCATAAAGGGAGATTTTTAAAGCAGTAATAAAAGGCTCTGCCAATGAAGTAAAAATCATCGCTTTATTAAAAGCAGATTCAAGAGGTTTTTTCATCCAACCATAAACAAGTTGCCAATTCATAAAAACAATTAAAAAAGCAACCCCATAAGAGATAACTATTTTTAAAAGTCTCTCTCGTAATTCAGCAATATGTGGTCTTATTTCGTCAAGCATTATGCCTCTTTTTTAGTTTCCGGAGATTTTAACTCCTCTTTTTTCACTTCCTCAACTTTTTTCTCATCATCGCTATTCATTTCCGCTTTGAAAGTTTTAATCCCACTTCCAATCCCTTTTGCAAGTTCCGGTATCTTTTTCGCTCCAAATAATAAAACTACGATTATTAAAATAATAATCAATTCTGTGCTACTTAATCCCATAATTCAATCCTTCTGTTTTTTTAAGATAATTCTATCAAAATTTTAGATAATTTGTTATAATCCAAT
>CAJXJV010000034.1 GCA_913055135.1 uncultured Desulfurobacterium sp.
GGCCATCTGGTAGGTGGGGAGCTGATCCTCATGTGTACTTCTTTTGCTCCTGCTTCCCTTAACATTCTTATTATCTTTCTGCTGGTTGTTCCTCTCACGATTGAATCATCTATTACAACGATTCTCTTATCTTTTAGGAGTTCAGGAATTGGATTGAGTTTTACTTTTACTCCTATATCCCTCATTTTCTGGTCTGGCTTGATGAATGTTCTGCCAACATAGTGATTTCTTATCAGTCCCATTTCAAATGGTATTCCACTTTCCTGAGAATATCCCAGTGCAGGAACAACTCCTGAATCTGGAACAGGGATAACAAGGTCAGCCTCTACAGGGTACTCTCTTGCAAGAATTCTTCCAAACTCTTTTCTTACCTCATAAACACTGTTTCCAAAGATTTTGCTGTCTGGTCTTGAAAAGTAGACAAATTCAAAAATACAGTGGGATATCTTGCAGTTTTTACAACCTGGAATCCTGTAGGAATTCATCTCGCCATTTTCGATGACTATAACTTCTCCGGGTTCAACGTCTCTTATGTACTTTGCCCCTATGAGGTCAAATGCGCAGGTTTCAGATGCAAAAACAGGGCTGCCGTCAAGCTCCCCCATACATAGAGGTCTGAATCCCCAGGGATCTCTTGCAGCAATAAGCTTTTTGTTTGTCATAACAAGGAGTGAATAAGCACCTTTCAGCTTAGAAAGGGCATCCATCAGCTTTTCTATAAACTTCCTCTTCCTGGACTTTACCATTAAATGGACAATAACTTCGGAATCTGTTGTTCCTCTGAAGATTGATCCTTCTTCTTCTAGTTTTTCCCGGAGCTCTAAGGCGTTAACAATGTTTCCATTGTGGGCGATTGCCAACTGGCCGTATTTGTACGAGACCACTATAGGCTGAATGTTGTCAGGAGAATCAGAAGCTCCAGAGGTGGAATATCTGTTATGTCCTATAGCAACGAATCCTGTCAGATTTTTCAGATTTTCACTTTTGAAAACCGATGAAACCAATCCGAAGTCTCTGTAGTATGTTATTCTGTTACCGTTGGTTACTGCAATTCCAGCACTTTCCTGTCCTCTGTGCTGAAGAGCGTAAAGTCCAAGGTAGGTATAGTAAGCAGCGTTAGGGTTGTTGTAGATTCCAAAAATTCCGCAGAACTCCTTCATTGTTCCTCTCTTACGGAGATAAAAGTTTTGAGGTAAAGATTATAGCACCAGAAAAACGTATAATTTCACAGTACAGACAAAAACGCAGGAGGATACAAAATGGAAAAGAAAGAGAAACTTTATGAGGGAAAAGCAAAAGTTTTGTATAGAACAGATAGCGAGAACTTGCTGGTTCAGTACTTTAAAGATGATACAACAGCTTTTGATGGCGCCAAAAAAGAGATTCTGGAAGATAAAGGTGTCATTAACTGTGCTATCACAACTGTTATCTTTGAATACCTTGAAAAACATGGAGTAAAGACCCATTTTGTTGAGAGGCTTTCTCCAAGAGAAATGCTTGTTAAAAAGTGCGAAATTATTCCTGTGGAAGTTGTTGTCAGGAATATTGCTGCAGGTAGTTTTTCAAGAAGGTACGGAGTTCCCGAGGGAACCCCACTCAAAGAACCGCTTGTTGAGTATTTCTACAAGTCTGATGAACTCCATGATCCAATGGTCTGTCCAAATCATGTCTATCTTTTTGGTTGGGCTACAAGAGAAGAGCTTGGACAGATGACAAAGATGGCTCTTGAAATTAACGAGCTCCTTAAGAAATTCTTCGAAGAGATTGACATAATTCTCGTCGATTTTAAGCTGGAGTTTGGAAGACATAATGGAGAGGTAATTCTTGCGGATGAGATTACTCCAGATTCCTGTAGGCTCTGGGACAAATCAACTAAGGAAGTTCTTGACAAGGACAGGTTCAGAAAAGACATGGGCAAAGTAGTGGAAAGCTACAAAGAGATCTATAGAAGAATCATGGATAGATACGAAAAGATAGAGGAGTAAGGATGAAGAAGGAAATTCTCGTCAGCAACGTTGATAAAGAGATGAAAATTGCTCTTGAAAAATACGAAGAACCAAAGGAGATAAAAAGAGTTCTTTCAGGAATGCGTCCAACCGGAAAACTTCACCTTGGAAACTACTTTGGGGCACTGAAAACATGGCTGAAACTTCAGGATAAAGCTGAGAGTTTCTTTTTCATTGCTGACTGGCATGCGATAACAACTTCCTACCACGATACGAGCAAACTTGCCGACAATACTGTTGAAATGATGGCTGACTGGCTTGCAGCAGGTCTTGATCCTGAAAAATCAACTCTTTTCATTCAATCCTTTGTTAAAGAACATGCGGAGCTCTATCTACTTCTGGGAATGATTGTTCCAGTTAGATGGCTTGAGAGGAATCCAACCTATAAGGAGATGATGGAAAACCTTAAAGATAGGGAACTTGCTACTTACGGCTTCCTGGGCTACCCTGTTCTTCAGGCTGCGGACATTATTATCTATAAAGCTGATGTTGTGCCTGTTGGAATAGACCAGATTCCTCATCTTGAACTGACGAGAGAGATTACGAGAAGATTTAACAATTTTTACGGTAATATCTTCCCCGAGCCTCGCCCGTTTCTCTCTGAAGCTCCAAAACTTCCTGGACTCGACGGAAGAAAAATGAGTAAATCTTATGGAAACTGCATCTATCTTTCCGATTCAGAGGAAGAGGTTAACAAGAAAGTGATGTCAATGGTTACAGATCCATCAAGGATCAGAAAAACCGATCCCGGTCATCCTGAGGTTTGTTCTGTCTTTGCTTACCATAAGATGTTTACTCCCGCAGAAAGGGTAAGAGAGATTGAAGAGTCCTGCCGAAAAGGTGAGGTTGGTTGTGTTCAGTGTAAGAGAGAACTGGCTAAAAACCTCAATGGTTTCCTTTCACCAATAAGAGAAAAGAGAGAGTACTATCTCCAGAAAAAAGGTGAAATGGTTGACATATTTGTAGAAGGTTCAAAGAAGGCAAGAGAAATAGCAAGAGAAACAATGGAAGAAGTCAGGAAAGCAATGAACTTTTTTAATAGCTGAGGACACCATGAATCTGGCAAAGCATTTACCACAATATACGGTAGAGGACTATATGTTGTGGGAAGGATACTGGGAGTTGATAAAAGGAATTCCTTTTGCTATGGCTCCTTCTCCTCTCGGAAGTCATCAAGCCATAGTGGTGGAAATTTCCAGGCAGATCTCAAACCAGGTAATTGGTTGCAAGAACAGATGTTACGTTTACGTAGAACTTGATTGGATTATAGATGAACATACAGTACTTAGACCGGATGTTCTTGTCATCTGTAAGAAGATAAAAGAATATTTAAAAGAAACTCCAGAAGTAGTTATTGAAGTAGTTTCGAAAAGCACAGCTTCTAAGGATGAACACCTGAAATTTGAACTTTATAGAGACGAAAAAGTTAAATACTACGTTCTGGTTTATCCAGCTTTGAAAAAAGTAAGAATTTTTGAACTGAAAGATGATAAATATGTCAGAGTCTTTGATGGTGATAGCGGCAGTTTCTCTTTTAAGCTACGTAAAGATTGTAGTTTTCCATTAGAGCTTGAAAAACTATGGGAAATGATTTAACTGATGACTCAAGATGAAAAGTTTATGAAGATTGCCATTAAAGAGGCATACAAAGCTAAAGGAAGAACTCTTCCCAATCCAGCAGTTGGTGCTGTTGTTGTTAAGGATGGGGAGATAATAGCAACAGGTTATCACAAGAGAGCAGGACTTCCTCATGCTGAAGCAGTAGCTCTTGAAAGAGCAGGAGAAAATGCTAAAGGAGCTACCCTTTACGTTACCCTTGAACCGTGCAATCACTACGGAAAAACCCCTCCTTGTTCTGAAAGGATAATAAAAGCCGGAATAAAAGGGTTGTAGTTGGAATCAGAGATCCAAATCCTGTAGCAAGAGGGGGAGTTGAAAGGCTTAAAAGTGCGGGAATAGACGTAAAGGTTGGAGTTCTTGAAAAGGAGTGTTTTGAACTTATAGATGATTTTATTGTTAACTTGAGAGAAAAACGTCCTTTTGTTTCTCTAAAGTTTGGTGCTACCCTTGACGGAATGATAGCTGATAAAAATGGAAACTCTAAGTGGATAACCTCACCAGAATCTCGCAAATTTGTTCACCTTTTGAGAAGCTACCATAATGCTGTAATGGTAGGAATTGGAACTGTTTTAAAGGATGATCCCCTCCTCAATGTCAGAGAAGTCGAAACTGAGATTCAGCCGAAAGCAGTAGTTGTCGTTAAAAGCTTGAAAATTCCCGTTCACTCCAGGATTGTGAAGGAAAGAGCAAGAGACTTAATAGTTTTAACGGCTCAAGAATCCCTGTTTTCTTACAAGGCTGGTATTTTAAAGGATTTCGGGGTTACCCTTGTTCCTGTCTATGATTTAGGTGGTAAGCTGGACTTAAGAGAGGGACTTGAGCTGCTTAGAAAAGAATATGGTATCTATTCGGTTATGTCTGAGGGTGGTTCAAAATTAGCCTGGGAACTATTGACCAAGGATTTAATTGATAAGTTTTACTTTTTTTATGCTCCGAAAGTTTTAGGAAGTGAAGGAGTTCCTATGTTTGAGGGTGGGGTGGAAATAGAAAATGCATTTAATTTAGAGATCTTCCACCTTCAAAAGTTTGGAAAAGATCTTCTGGTAAAATCATACTCACTGAGACTTATTGAGGAATTTAAAGATTGCTGCCACTGAAACAATTTGAACAAGAAAGATAAATAAAATGATTCTGGTAACTGGAACGGACACAGGAGTAGGGAAAACCTTTGTCACAGTCTCCCTTATTGGAGAGCTGATAAGTAAGGGTAGAAACGTTTGTGCTTTTAAAATAGTTGAAACTGGTTGTGAACCGATATGTGAAGATGCGAAAAGGATTTCTTCAGTTTGTGGAAAAGAAATAAAGCCAGTTTACAGTTTTAAAACGCCTGTTGCCCCACCTGTTGCTGCTGAGATTGAGGGAAAAGAGATATCCATTGAAAAAATAAAAAAGGAAATGATGTCTTTTGCTGCTGAATACGAAAATGTTCTTTTCGAGGGAGCTGGAGGAATTCTTGTCCCTATAACTGGAAAGTACACTTTCCTTGATCTTGCAAAAGATCTAAACATGGAAGTGTTGATAGTTGCTCTGAATAAGTTGGGAGTAATAAACCACACCTTGCTAACTGTTAAAGTCTGTCAGTGTGAAAATGTCAGAGTTAAGGGAGTTATTTTAAATCACAGAGGAATGGTCGATAGAAGTGCAGAAACCAATTACGAAAGTCTGAAAAAACTTCTTGATGTCCCTGTTTTTCTCTTCTCAGAAACTGAGGACATCGTAGAAATTTCCTCCTGGTTGTGTCCTTAGGTTTCTCTACCGACTCTTAGAATCTCTCTAATCCTTATCTTTAATTTTTCTCCACGGAGTGAATGTAAGAAGTAAAAGAAGTTTAGTGTGGTGAGGAAATAGTACTTGAAAATTTTTTACAAGGAAATATTATTTTAAATAAATTCTAAACAAAATAAGGAGGAGGTAGGAGATGAGGAAGTTCTTATCTGTTCTGAGCCTGTTTGTCGTTACTGCAATCGGTTCAACTATGGGTATGGCACAAAGTGTAGTGGCTAAGGATCTCAGATCCTTCTTTACTCCCCTTCCAGCACTTCCACCAATTCCAGCCGATAACAGTTTAACGCCTGAGAAAGTTAAGCTTGGAAAGATGCTATATTACGATCCAAGACTTTCAAGAAGTAAGTTGATTTCCTGTAACACCTGTCACAACCTTTCAATCGGTGGTGATGACAACCAGAAAACTTCCATTGGACACGGCTGGCAGGCAGGTCCAAGGAACGCTCCAACAACACTTAACTCTGGATTCTTAAGAGTTCAGTTCTGGGATGGAAGAGCTCCGAACCTTGAAAAACAGGCTGAGGGTCCGCTTCAGGCTCATGTTGAGATGGACTCAACTCCTGAACTCATAATTAAAAGACTCAAAGAAATTCCTGAGTACGTTGAACTCTTCAAAAAGGCATTCCCTGGAGAAAAAGATCCTGTAACTTTTGAGAACGTAACAAAAGCTATTGCAGCATTTGAAAGAACACTTAACACTCCCAATTCTCCGTTTAACAGATATCTCCTTGGAGATGACAATGCTCTCACTTTAGAGCAGAAAGAGGGTATGAAGCTTTTTGTTAAATACGGTTGCATTGCCTGTCATAATGGACCTGTTCTCTCTGATGGTCGATTCCACAAGTTCAAGTGGAACAACGACCTCGGTAGGTATAAGGTAACTAAGAATCCTGCAGATAAGTACAACTTTAGAACACCTCAGCTTCTCAACGTTGCTGTTACTGCACCATACTTTCACGATGGCTCTGTAAACAGCTTGGAGAAGGCTATCAAGATAATGGCTGAAAAAGAACTCGGAAAGAAACTTTCCGATGATGAAGCAAAGAAGATAAAAGCTTTCCTTGAGTCTATGACTGGTGAAGTTCCTCTTGAAGCAAGAGTTCTTCCGGTTCTTCCTGAGAAAAAGTAATATGAAGCTTATAAATCCCCCCAATCTCTCTAAGGGGGGATTATTTTTTTTCATCGGATGCCCATTTCTTTCACAGGAACATTCTTCGGCTGAATTCCATCAGGAGAAGAGGTGTAAAATGCAAAAACGTTAATGTAGAATTTACGGGGTACATGCCGGTTTCAAAGGAGGAACTTTTACTGTGATAAAGCTCATAATCCTTGACGTTGATGGTGTTATGACAGATGGAACAATTACTTACGACAGCGAAGGCAGAGAATACAAGAGCTTTAACGTCAGAGACGGATTCGGAATAGTCACAGCTATAAAGAAAGGAATTGGGGTTGCAGTAATAACAGGCAGACATTCATTTATGGTAGATCGCAGATGTAAAGAGCTTGGAATAAAGGATGTTTATCAGGGTGTTGACGATAAGCTGGAAGTTTATGAAATGCTAAAGACGAAATATAATCTGAGAGATGAAGAAATAGCTGTTATGGGTGATGATATACCCGATTTGCCCCTTCTTAAAAGAGCAGGAATCTCGGGAGCTCCGTCAGACGCTGTTGAAGTGGTGAAGAAAAACGTAACCTTTATCTCCTCATTGCCTGGTGGCAGAGGAGCAGTGAGAGAATTTATAGATTATATCCTTGAGTTAAATAACGAGAAGGAAAAGATAGAGTGAAAGAAAAGATACTTAAAGTAGCTATAGTTCTTGCTGTTATCTCTATTCTTCCTTTTGTTATTCTTATAGCCAGAAAGGAGACTCCACCTGAAAGAATAGATGTAGAAACCCACAAAGAGCAGGTAATAAAAGATTTTGTACTTCAATCAGAAGGCTCTAAGCAGTGGGTTCTGAAAGCACCTGAAGCTCTTTTTGAAGGGGAAAAGAAAATACGTTTAGAGAATCCAGAACTTACAGTTTATGACAGAGAGAAAGTTCTACTAATTGCAAAGAGTGCTATTTACGATCAGGAAAAAAAGTCTGTCAATCTTAAACAGGTTGTTATTATAGGTAAAGATTTTAGAGGAAAGGCATCTCACGGGATCTACTATACGGAAAGAGAAATTTTTATCACTGATTCAACCTGTAAGATAACTTTTGACAGCAGTAAAAAAATATCGGGAAAAGGCTGTCAGATAGACCTGAGGAACAAAAGAGTTATAATCCAATCTAACGTTAAATCAAGATTTGGAGAGGTTGCAAAATGAGACTTATGAAATTCCTATTGATTTTTCTGCTGTTATTTTCTCTCCCCGTCTCCGGTGGAACCAAAAAGAAAAGCTCTATTCCAATAGTTGTTGAATCACAGAAGCTTGCCTACAATCAGCAAAAACACATGGCTGTGTATATAGGTAACGTCATAGCCCAGCGGGGAAAGACTATAATGAAAGGCGATAAGTTAATCATCTACTTTGATCCAGCTGACAGGTATATTGAAAAAATAGAGGTTATAGGTCATGTTTACATGAAAGATCCAAGAGGAGAAGGCTGGTGCAACAAACTTTACTACTATCCTGCTGAAGAGAAAGTGGTTCTTATAGGAAATGCAAAACTAAAACAGGAGAAAAACTTAGTTATTGGTGACAAGGTAATAGCCTACAAAGACGGTCGAGTAACGGTTGAAGGTATCAAGCAGAAAGTAAAAACAGTTATCTATCCTGAAGAAAAGAACAGGAGTTTTTTAGAGAGTGGAAAAAGTAATTGATTTAAACGTACTTCGGGCTGAGAACATAACCAAGATATACAATAAAAGAAAGGCAGTAGATGGCGTAACTGTTGAAGTGTTTGAGGGAGAAGTTGTTGGTCTTTTAGGTCCTAATGGTGCCGGAAAGACAACAACCTTTTACTGTATTGTTGGGCTGGTGAAGCCTGATGGAGGCAGGGTTCTTCTTGGCGAAGAGGATGTTACGGATGATCCAACCTATATAAGAGCGAGAAAGGGTATTTCGTACCTTCCTCAGGAACCTTCGGTTTTCAGGAAATTGACCGTTGAGGAGAACATAAAAGCCATTCTTGAAATGCATGGATTTCCAGAAAGAGAGATAAAAGAAAGAACAGGCTGGCTCCTTGAGAGATTTGGAATTTCCCATCTTAGAAAGCAGAAAGCAAACTCTCTTTCGGGAGGGGAAAGAAGAAGACTGGAAATAGCGAGAGCATTATCAATAAATCCCAAATTCCTTTTGTTAGATGAGCCGTTTGCCGGTGTTGATCCTATAGCGGTTTATGAAATTCAGGAGCTGATCAAAGAACTGAAGGAGATGGATATTGGAATTTTGATTACTGATCACAACGTAAGAGAGACCCTGAGGATTATCGATAGAGCTTACATAATTGGTCATGGACGAGTGATAGCTTCTGGTTCTCCAAAAGAAGTAGCAGAAAAGGAAATTGTCAGGAAAATATATTTGGGAGAACAGTTTACTCTCTGATTACCCTACCAGTTTCCCACACCTGTATCTCCCCTATAAAGCAAAAGATTTGCTTAGAGAACATGAAGGCATTAAGTTGATGTAAAGAAAAAGATAATACATGCTATTAATTTGAAAGGATTTGTATTGAAACTTACGCTGTTTGTTGTGGAGTATAATCTTCAGTAACTTTTAAAAGCAGCAAGTTAAGTTAGATTTTACTTAATTTGTTAGAATCTTACTGTAGAAGGAATGAAGCTTTTCGCTTGCCATTATACCAGAGTAAGCTGGAAGGTACAGAATGGGGATGTTAGAGCTACTGGAACTCTACAATATAGGTGAAAAGGATTTAGAGGAAATTGCTTCTCTCAAACCTTATTTTACAGATGAATTTAAAAAAGACCTCGCTGAAAAGACAAGAGATTTCGTTTTGGAAAAACTTCCTTACTCAGCAGAATTGCTTAGAAGGATGAAGGCAGAAAAAACTTTTGTCGAAATTATAGAAAGATTTTTTGACACTCTTTTTGTTCCAGAAAAGCTGGAAATATACGCTGATACTATTGCCAGAACTCATAGAAGAATTGAAATACCTATGCAGGATCTTCTTAAAGATTTCGTGATTTTTTTAAAAAACATTCTTGAATATGAAAACATACCTCCAGATAAATTGCCTGCCTTTAAAAAACTGGTTTTCCTATTAGTTATAGTTTTATATCAGATAACTATAGGCTATTTAGAGGACTTGGAGATAGAAGAGGAAATAGATCCTATAACAAAGCTTCCTTCAAGAA
>CAJXJV010000035.1 GCA_913055135.1 uncultured Desulfurobacterium sp.
TTTAGCAACCTGATACATACAGTCTCCCACTGAATCATAAAGACCAGAAGAAGTTGCCGTATCTCCATATTCATCGCTTGCTAAACAGTAGGAAGCAGAATGGAAGTAAGCCTGGGCGTAGGAAGCCACAGCTGACCCCAATTTAGAAACAGCAAAACCAACCGCCTTAGAAACAAAATAGTCGGTCGGATTCTCTATAACGGAATTCCACCAACCACTCTCGCACTTTTGAGAGGTCCCACTCCAGATGTGCTTTAATTCATTAGCTAACTGAGCCATAGCCATAGCTTTTGTAAAATCAGCAGAAAAATCTTTACTTTCCACATAAGTGTCTGGAATATTCACTATCCCATCATTACATACCAACTTTTCGTCATATTCAACACAAGTTGTAGAAGTGGAATTCGAGGGACATTCATACATTACCGTATATTGGTCACATAGTTTTTTCATTGGATTATCTACATCCGTAGCCCAATGCCAGCAATCCATCTCATTCAAGGAATCTGGCGAAATCTTCTCGCAATCGGATGAAATATTGCAGTTTGAATCATCAATTTCATCCTCATAACACAGAAACCGCTCGTAATAAGTTCTAACAGTAGCATTTACATAAATATGAACGTCCGTAGCATCGTTACCTGAACCAAAACATCCAGAATAATTTGCCATACTGTCTTTAGAAAATGACTCAATTTCTACGATATGATGAACAGGATCATCCTTATAATAAGCCCAGTTCAAATAGCTTATAAGATTACTCTCTGTAGAAAGGAGATTCCAGCAAGCATTCCAAGAACCTTGCCATGATGATAATTCATAACAATTTGACGTCCACCCAGTCGCATAAAAACAGTCTTTACTTCCTCCGTCAGCGTCCCATCCTCCTATGATTGTAAATTCTGTAACATTATCAACAGTAAACTCACCTACTTTTATACACTTAGGACTACTTCTCAGCTGATTGGCTTCTTCAGAGTCCTTTTCAACTCTATATTCTGTATATTTGCGATTGGCTATACAACTTTTTAATTCGGTAGTGGATGAACCTACCGAAGAATATTCCTTACACGTTCTAACCACATTACAAACCTGTGTGGTTCCATCTGGACATTTAATTTCTCCTTCCCAAGAAGTACAAACTTTCCTTACTTTTGAAGGACATTCAAAAGTATATACTCCCACTTTTACGCCTGAGGTTCCGGGAATCTGTATCACACCACACATGCCAGAAACCGGATCGCAATAATATGTAGCAACAGTGTTAGCCTTGTCAGGAATATCACTATAAGCAACATATTGCTTTAAAGTGCATACATCAAACAGGTCGCCACAATCATTCGAAAGACATTTAAGCTGATAGGGATTATCCGAGCAACCAGGCTTATACTTATTGAAGTAAATACGGCAGGAAACTGTTCTTCCCTCTACTCCTACATCTCTCCATTCTGTACACTTTTTCTGATAGCTGCAATACTTTTTGCCAAGGAAAACTCCTTCCAAAGAATCAAGATCCACCCTGCCAGAACACTTATATCTATATTCTTTCTCCCACCAATCTCTACATATTTCTTCATTTCCAATTTCCTTACATGCTGGTCCTTCAATTACTCTCTCTTCAACAAGAGAACATTTTCCACCAAAGGTCGGATCCGAGGGACAGGTATCCTCAATAGTTTCTACAATACCACCAAAAGATTCAGAAAAGAACAAAAGGGAAAGAATAGTTAACACCCTTAAGAGAACCATTACTCATCCTCTATTTCTTCACAGCTACCTATATCTCTACAGTTTTGTTCACAATTCAAAAGACCAAAGTAAGAACTATTGTCTTTTGAGCACGTGTAATATTGGCATATTTCCTGACAGCCTTCCAAAGAAGTAGTCCAGTTTCCGTCTCCAGAACAGTAAAACATGGAAATGTTATTATCCGTAACATTGTCTATATCTATTTCTGCACACCAGTAGGTACCTGAATCCGTCTCCTTGCAATCATAGGGAGAGCAGTAATATTTGCCATCCTGTTTTAAACAAGAACGACCTGAGTATGGACAAACTCTATCAGGTTCTCTTACACAGATTCCATTTTCTATTTGATAACCCTGGTCGATTGGACACTCCATACAAACGCCAAAAGAAGCTATAAGAGTGTTCCCACTATAACCTCTATAGAACTTAATCTGTCCATCCTCTATCTTTACTCTGGTTATATCAACTCCTCCAGTAGCCGTCCCCCCACTAAAGTAGCAGTTAAAAACCTGAATACTTCCTACATATTTACCGCATTTTCCACCATAAAACTTTAACTCATTACCAGCTCCCTCAACTCCCGATAGTCCCCAAGAAGTATAAGAACAATCATCTCCACAAGATGTGTAATATTCCGCACTTCCTGAAAAAGTACACCCTTCAACAATTATGCTATTGATTAAGCCATCCGTTCCATAAAACTCCAACTTATTACCATTACCCACAACTTTAGTGATTCCATACCAAGTACAACTATCATGTCCTACATAGTAAATATCTCCCGTAGCTGTTGTTTCATATCTACATTCTCCAGAACCTTCATCAGCTGGAGCTTCACATCTATCAGCAGTAGAGTTATAAGAACCTGGAGAAGGACACTCCGCTGCACACTCCCTCTTACCGTGAGGGCACAACTGTTGACCATCGTCAGTATCCTCACACTCTAACACTTGATAACACCCTGCCTGAATGCAATCATACTGCCTATAACAGTTAGCATTACAAATATCCAAAGAAGTATAAGTAGAATTAGTTAAACTGCACTTATAGTAAGTTCTATCAATAACAACCCTTTTCTTTCTGCATGTGTAATACCAGATCGAAGAGCTACCCGTTCTGGAAATGAAATCAAGAAATTCATTTTTCTTTTCTTCATCCTTAAGCGAATCAAAGTTATTGGGTTCCTGATAATGAAGGGGAACCTGTAATTTTTCCTTAACCTGAGAAGGAGAGCCTAAAACCTCTTTTTGATGATTAGCAAATTGCTTAATATCAAAACTTCCTCCAAACGCATTGCAAATCAATAGAAACATCAATAGCAGCATCATATTTTCAATACACTTTCAAGTCAATTTAAATTTAAAATAAATTACTATTTACATCCAAACTTTTCAAGAGCAAACTGCAAAGAAACATCTCCGTAAAGAACTTTCTGAAAGACACATGTTTTTGAACGAAGAATTCCCCCTATTACTTTACATTTAGCAAGAACAAAAGCGGGAACTACTTCAACTCCTGCTTTCTTGAATATTATTGGATTTATCTTAACCTTCACTCCAGCCAGCTCCTTCCACTCCTTCATCTTCTTAAGATAGTCAATAGACGGTATCCCTCTTAAAACAGGATAAAAGCCAATTTCTGGAGGAATTAAATACCTCTGAGATAAAACATTCCTAACGGTTTCGTCCGGAACAGAAGAAGAGAACAGATAAAACAAGAATTCTTTTTCCCTATTTTCCGTTCTCTTATATGCTTTAAGCCACCAGTCCTTAGACAGTTTATCAAGGTTGAAACTGTCAATAAATCTCTCAAATTCTGTAATATCTCTCGATTGAGTAAGCTTCTTAAATTTCTCAACATTTCTACCCTTCCTAAGACGAGAGTAATTCTTTTCAACTTCCAATAGAGTTTCTCTTTTCGGAAGAAGATCATCCCATTGACCTGCAAAAGCATCTACCAAATGCAGAATTAAAAGAATTATTACGGAAATTGAAAACCTAAACAGCAATCCCTAATCCTCCATACAGTCCAAACAAAATCCTCATTTCCCGGACTTTTCTTAAACCAGCTCCACTTTGGAGGGAAATCCCCTATGGGAATTGCATCCCAACTTACAGGATACGCAAGATTCAACCAATATTGAGACTTAATTATTCGTGGGAACACTTTTGGAGTACAGGCTACATCGCTTGGAACAGAAGATTCAGAGAAATTTGCTGCCCAATCAAGTCCAGAAACTTCCTTAAAATCCATTAACTGAAAAGATGAATGAAGAACATCAAGAATCCTTACAACCTCTAATGCACTTTCAACTATATCGTCTTGCCCATAAATAGAAGTTGTATCTGGATAAATAGCTCCCCAGCAACCTGCACACCAGAATAGAGAATTTCTCATTGATTCTGCAGAATCCAGGTCATCATCACTTGCAGAGGACGACGCTACACAATCAGCAAGGCAGGCTACCTGAGCAACTGGATTAGCCAATAAAAGTTTCTCAGGCTGAACCAAGACAGATAGATAATCATCCCATATAAGCGGATTAACTTCCGAAAATCCTGTAGGAAGAATATCTAATCCGTTGACTATCTGTCCCGAATCATCCTTCTCTCCTTTCTTCAAAACACATAAGTTATCCATTACAAGGTTTAAAACGGCAAAAACAGGATATTTAATGTAGTGAACATTAGTTTTAGCTCCTTGAACGCCGTTAGTGTAACCATCTTTTTTTGAAACTTCCGTAACGCTTTTCTTTATCCCAAAACAGGGAAATTCCCAGGCTTTTCTTGGAGTTTCAACAAAAGCTATAGGTTCAGCTACTCTCCACTTTAGACCTATCTTTATTTGCCCAGGAGTTGAGCACGTACATACTCCCTCAAATTCAAGAGCATCAACAAAAAAACTCCAGTCTATAGTCGAAATAGGATTAATACATGGCGGAGTTCCTGCTTTAGCAACAGCAAAAAACACAGTTACAAGGAGCAGTCCCAACAACCTTTTCATTTCGCAGACTCCCCAAGCCAAGCCTTTTCAATGATTATTAGCCTATCCCCGCTCTGATAAACAATGGAAGGAACTCTTTCTATACCGAGCACTTTAAGAACCTTTGGAACAGCAGCGTAAATTCGCAACCCTGGATACTTCTTTTCAAGCTCATAGATGTTTCCCTGGACCACAAGATAGGTAACATTATCTTTTTCGGCATAATCAACAAAAGCTGGTAACTGATAATCCTTAACTACAATATAGGTAACTGGAATCTTTACCCTTTTGAGAACATCTATCCTTTCTCCCTTCCTTGCTATCACTTTACCGTCAATAACTATGTCAATCGGAACTGTATAAACAACTTTTTTTTCTCTTATCCTATCTCTTAAAGCATTGGGAACATGATAATCAACATATAAACTTCTCCTAAGTATTCCTTCGAAATAATCAGAAGAAAAACGTGGGATAATAGCTTCCCTTTTTATCTTTTCAAGTATGTCCTCTTCCAATATCGGATAGGTTTTTCCGAATGTTCCGAGATTTTCCAGAGCGTATGAACTACTTACCAGAATTACCGAAGAGATAACGTTCAAGAGCAGCTGTAACATCTCTACCACCCTTCATCAGAGCTCCCTTCATAAAAAGATATTTACATCCAAGCTTTTCCGGATCCACGTCTCTTAGAATATCAAGCATCTTGTTCATTTTCTCCTGGATAGTTGCCTTATCCTCTCCAGATAGCCCCAGCTCCAAAATTCTTCTTTCAGCTATTCCGTAAATGTCTGCGTAACATATTTCATCTTTTTTCACATACTTCTGATTAACAGTTTGATAAAAGCTCTTCCATACCTCATATTGACCCCAAACCAAAATTCCAAACATAAGAAAAATCAGTACCAGTAACATAGAAAACCTATCCATCTTCTTCCCCTATTTCCTTAAGTATCTTTTTAAGTTCTTCGTTAGCATAATTCTCAGCTTTCGCATTACAAGAGTTGTAAGTATCTATGAACTCTTTATTAGTTTTGACACCTGCAGGGTCAGGAAGACAATCAATGAGCTTATCATAGAAAAGAATATTTCTAAGCTCCTCCTTCCAATTGGTATGGAGATTTTTAACGCTATCCACAGCTTCCCTGTAACACTTTCTGAAAGCACTAAACATTCCAAACCACTTTTTCTTACACTTACCGTAATTAAGCTTATGTTTAAATTGCAAAACCTCCATCATCTTATCATTAGCCCAAACATTTGCACAGTAATCTTCTGACTCCTTCTTGAGGTTATGTTCAATCATACACACAGCATAGTACTTTCTAAGAAGCTCCCTTTCCTTAGATTCTGCCCATTTGCTCAGAAGAAAACCCCCAACAATATTTACTCCTATAGAGGTTCCAAGCTGAGTAGTAGCCTGCTTTGTCACGGGAGCCTGAACAGGCTTTACGGTAGGTTTACCAGCCAAAACACTTCTCGATGAATATTCAGAAGCAATGTAACCAGAACTTCCACAGGAAAAGAGAAAAGCAGCTGCTAATAAAATCGCCTTTCTCATTCCTTCCTTCCTCCTTCTTCTTTCTGACCTTCTTCCTTCTGGTAAGGAAAAACAAGATAAGCATTTTCAGCAATAATCTTTATTAGACTTCTCTTTTGTCCTTCTTCATTTTCCCAGTTCTCCTCTTGAAGTCTTCCCTCAATGAGAACAAAATCTCCCTTCCTAAATTTCTCCTTCACCTTCTCGGCAAGTCCGTTATAAGCTTTAACCCTGAAAAAGCTTGTGCTCTCCTTCCAGTCCTTGCTCTCCTTCGGCTTCCATCTGCGGTTATGAGCAATAGTAAATTCTGCAACACAACCGCCTTTTTCGCCCTTCTCAAACTTCGTGTAACTCACAGCATCAGTGAGTCTCCCGGTAATTCTGACTTCGTTGAGATAGACATAACCTTTTCTTTCTTCCATTGGAAACCTCCTCAAACCTCTATCTGAATGTTTTCCGATTTCAGGAATTCTCTAAGCAGATTAAGGAAATTCTTTGATATATATTCCTTAGCTATGCTGTCCCTACACTTCACAACCCATTTACTACCAACCTTCTCTAAAGCCTTAATGCCATTCTCTATAAACATTGTGTAAATGGTTTTCTTATCTTTTAACTTTTTCTTGAAGAACTCTTTAAGGTCAGAAAGAGATAACCTGGGTTCTGGTTGTTCGCCTTGTTGTTCTTTCTCTCCTACATTCTCAACCTCCTGAAGTCTTAATCCAAAAACTCTCCTGAATTTCTTGTAGAACTCCCAAAAATCAGATGAAGAATCTTTTAAAGCAAACGAAATTAGCAAACCTAAAAAATTCTTATTGACTTTCCTTGAATAGCCGTATTGAGGAGCTTTTCTATTAAACAGCTCATACATAACGGCTAAAGCTAACCACTCATCTCCGTAAATTCTTTTCAATGCTGGAGCATATAGCTCTTCAAATACCTTCAGATTTTCTAAAGTAAAAACTTCTGGATAGGCTTTTCTCAGCTCTGGAAGTAACCTTTTCAGAGTATCTCTTATCTTTCCAAGTTCTTTCTTATCCAGACGTTCGGCAAAATTAGGCTTTACTAACTCGCCCGCCTTTTCCTTATTTTTAAAGCCGTCAGGCTTTTTGTAAGAGTTGGTTCTTTTATCTTCGTTTTCTCTTTTTTTCTCTCCTCTCTTCTGCCTGTTCTTCCTCTTTTCTTTCTCGTTGCCGTTGTCCTTGCTTTGAGGTTGAACGTTGGTTCTGGTTTTTCCTAATGACTTTAATAGCTCAACGAGATTCCAGAATTTTTCGCCGCCGCCAATATATATGTCGTCGTATTCCATATTTTTAGTCTTATTCCTTTCTATACTCTTAGTCTTATTCCTATCCTTAGACTTATTCCTATGTGTCTCCCTATTGGAGAATTTTTGTCTCCCTATTGGAGTTTTTTCGCTTGTCGCCTCATTGGAGGTTTTTTGTCGCCCTATCGGAGATTTTTCACCTGTTGCCTCGTTTGGAACTTTTTGGGGATTTATTGGTTCAACCGGGAATTTCCAGTTTTTGATAAATGGATGTCCTTCCCAATTGCGTAAGATGTTAAGAAGGATTCCTCTGTTCCATTCATCCAGCCTGGTTATTCTGAATTTAAGTCTTCTTCCGTTATTAACTCTTTCTATTACCCTTGCTTCTTCTAATTCTAAAAGGTAGCCCTTGATCCTTCCTTTCCCTACTGCAAGAACTCTGGCAAGTTCTCTTGCAGAAACTTCTGATTCTGCTTTCCCATTGAGGAGACTTCCATTTCTCGCTTTTCTATGGAGATAGAGCAGGATCGCTTTTGCCTGAGCAGAGATAGGAAGTAGAAGAGCTATGTTATAGAAAGCGAAAGTTCCACCGTGACTAACTTTGTGTCTAAAAGATTCAGCTACTATTGTTTGATCTATTAAATAGCATTGAGTTCCGCCTTTTCTTCCTTTTCGTGTTATAAATTCTCCTCCGTTAAAGAAAATTCCTGTGTTTTCTGCTTCTGTTTTAAGCCGTTCGAAAAGCTTATTGACGTTAGTAATGAACAGATTAACAGTGTTATAGCTGTTAGTCTCTAATATTTTCATTAGCTCTTTCTGTGTCGTTATTGCTTTTTCTTTGTTAAAGCTAAGAGCATATAAGTAGGACAATCCCACTATGAATCTTGTTTTCCAACCTTTAATTCCGAGCTCTTTGGGAATGTGAAAGAGAGCATCAGGCATTCGGCAGAAGCCAGATGTAAATTGATAGATTTCAACTTTTTGGGAGTCGAAGTTATTGAAATCTTGGTTATTAGGACATATAATATCCTTACGCATGATGACGTCTCCTTGGTATCTTGTAGTTTTTTGCCTCGGTGGGGTTGCCAGCCCCACCAAAAAATTTTCTCATTTTTCTTTCAATTGTCAAAGAGGCCAAGCCCCTATCTTCTTTTTTCTTTTGTGTTGTTTCTTTTTTCTTAATCTTAATCTTAGAAATAAGAATGGAGAGAATAATATTTACTGATAAATGTGGAAACTTGTGAGATGAACTTGCCTTGGATGATGTTTTTTTCTCAAACTTCTGTTCTTTCTTCCTCAGACAGTCAGCCGTAGGCATACTACTCCTCCTGTGAGTTTTTTGACTCAAAAGAGGCTTTACACCTGAACCTGAAAAAAGACTGACTGCCTGAGGAAAAGAAAAACTTAACTGACTACCTATTTCAGTCCCATACTGCTCCGGGCTATCGGGACTGAGTAAAAGTTTAATTAACAGCCTCTGGAGTAGAGTATATAATTTCTTTTGATTTGAATCAACTGTCGAAATCATAGTAGTTCCTCCAGAAAGGATCAACTTTACCCGAAAGACCTGCCTTGTCTATTGTTATGAGAATTTCTTGAAGAGTCTTTTTGCTTTTTTCGTTTCTTCGTGTAGTTCCGGGAGGAAATCCATTATAAATCCATCGTAAAACACTACTGTAAACAAGATTTTTTTTCTTGCACCAATCTTCTAATTTTTCTCCCTCGATAAGGAGAGCTGCAAAGAAGATGTCTCGTAGTCTTTGTAGCTTGCTCCTACTCATAATTTTCCTCTGTGTAATAATTGATGGTAGTGCTAATAAGATTTTATGCTGTTTAATCAAGTGAGTCAATTATAGGTCAACTTATTGTTTTATAAACATACCTTGAGTAAAAGGAGAGCCCGTTGGGAGAGTTCAGTCAGAAGGCTCTGGGAAGAAGAATTGCTTACCTGCGTAAGAAGTTAGGTTTGAAACAGAAGGATTTAGCTTCTTTCTTAGGTAAGACTGTTGCTGCTGTCGCAAGTTGGGAAGTAGGAAGGAATCTTGTTCCTACAGATGTTGTTGCTAAACTTGA
>CAJXJV010000036.1 GCA_913055135.1 uncultured Desulfurobacterium sp.
TAAGACAATCCTACATCCTGAAGAACTTCTTTTCCGGCCTGGATGAGCGGTTTTCACGGATCAAATACTTCGGGGAAAGACTTTCTAAATTTGAAGGGTTGAGAGAAATCCTTGAAAGGTCGATAGACGATACAGGAGAGATCCTTGATACCGCTTCACCAAGGCTCAAAAGCATAAGGAAAAACATCAGAGTAACCGCCTCACGGATAAGAGAAAAGTTAGAATCTCTGGTAAACCGCTACGAAGACCTCTGTCCAGACAGGATAGTAACCGAAAGGGAAGGGCGTTACGTTATCTTGGTAAAACCTCACTTCAGGAAGAAATTCTCAGGAATAGTCCATGACCGATCCTCATCGGGTCAGACACTTTACGTTGAACCAGCTTCTGTCATTGAAGATAACAACAGATTGAGGGAGCTGAAAGCTGAAGAAAAAGAAGAGATAAAGAGAATTTTGATTGAACTCTCCTGGAAAGTGAGTGAAAGGAGAGTGGAACTACTGACGAGTTTCAGAACCCTCATTGAGCTTGATAGGCGTTATGCAACTGCACTTCTCTCTCTGAAACTGAAAGGCACTCTTCCTGAGTTCTCTGAAGAGATAGACCTAAAAGAGGCAAAGCACCCTCTAATACTCCTTTCCGAAAAAGAAGTGGTTCCCGTTGATATAAAGCTAAGGAATGGACTTGTTATAACGGGTCCCAACACAGGCGGAAAAACAGTTACCCTTAAAACCGTTGGGCTTCTATCAATGATGGCACAGTCCGGGTTCCTCATTCCTGTCACGGAAGGAAGCAAACTGAGACTTTTTAAAAAGTGGATGGCAGATATTGGCGACGAGCAGAGCATCGAACAGAGCCTTTCAACTTTCAGTGCTCACGTTAAGAATATCTCTGAAATTCTAAGGGAAGCTGATAAGGATTCCCTTGTTCTTCTTGACGAGTTAGGAGCTGGAACAGACCCGATAGAGGGTTCAACCCTTGCAATCGGAATCCTCAAATATTTAAAAGGAAAGAAAGCAAAGGTTATAGCAACAACCCACTTCACGCCTGTTAAACTCTTTGCCTACAAGGATGACTACTACGATGTTGCCTCAGTGATGTTTGATGAAGAAACCTTAAAGCCCCTCTATAAACTCGCCTATGGGATAATCGGAAGAAGTTACGCCCTTGAAATTGCAAGAAGGTACGGAATGCCTGAGGAGGTTATTGAAACTGCAAAGTCTCTCATGACGGCAGAGGACAGGCTTGCCGAAGAGATAATAGCTGCCCTTGAGAAAGAATACAGAAAACTGACAGAAGAAAAAGAAGCCGTTGAAAAGCTAAAAGAGGCATTGAAGAAAAAAGAGGAGGAGCTCCAGAAGAGAGAAAAGGAACTCAAAGAAAAATCGGCAAGAGAAATTGAAAAATTCATAGAGGAATTGAAGAAAAAGAGCGAAGAAGTCTTCAAAAAGGCAAAATCTGAAAAAGCAAGACAGGAAATAAGACAGATTGTAATTACCGCAAAGAACAGAGCTGAAGCTCTCACAGAAATCAGAGAGGTAAGAGAAGTCAAACCCGGTGATACTGTAAAGCTTCTCAAATCTGGAAGGAAAGGAAAAGTCCTTGAAGTCGATAAAGAGAGAAAAGTGGCAAAGGTTCTGGTTGGTGGCTTGAAGGTTGACGTTAAGCTTTCTCAGATTGAGCCAGTTGAAGAGACAGTAAAGCAGGAGGAGATTGTAAAGGTCAACGTGAAGAAACCATCAACGTTTTTCCCTGAGCTTAAGCTCCTTGGAATGAGAGGAGAAGAAGCTTTAGCAGCAGTTGAGCAGTTCTTAGACAATGCAAACCTTGTTGGAATAAAGAGGGTCAAAATAGTCCACGGCTATGGAACAGGAATCCTGAAAAGACTTGTAAGAGAATATCTAAAAGAGTCTCCTTACGTCAAAAGCTTCAGACCTGGAAAAATTGAGGAGGGTGGAGACGGCGTAACAGTTGTAGAACTGAAATGATTAAAATATCAGGCAAAATCAAGCCTGTTTTAACTATAAAATTTTACGGTTAACCTCCAAAAACTTCTTCAGCAACCCTGAACATTACATCATCTCTAACTTTAGCATAGCGAACTGTTGTATTGGGTGAAGCATGTCCAAGAAATGCCTGAATAACCCTGATGTCCACTCCTTTATCAACTAAGATTGTTGCAAAGGTATGGCGAAGCTTGTGGGGATGAAGTTTCACCCCACTCTTTTCCTGAATTTTGTTAAAGATATACTTTGCTCCTTGATAGGTTAATGGGAAGAGGGTATCACCTTCAAGTTTTTTTGTGTAATCCTCTAACTCTTTTGAGAACTTCTCAGGCAATGGTATAAACCTTTCTTTGCCTCCTTTGCCGATAACTCTTAGCACTTTTCTGTCTTTTACTTTGACAAGACTTTCTTTTGTGAGGGAAAGGAGCTCTGATATTCTCAAGCCGCAATAAAGAATAGTTTTGATCATTAAGTAGTCCCGGTAAGAACGTTCCATTGCAGTTGCTAGAACTTTTTCTATTTCTTCATTGGTTAAGGCTTCTGGAACTTTTTGTTTGACTTTTCTGATTCTGAGTGATGGCTTTACCGGATTGTTTCTGATTATTTCCATGTCAACAAGAAAATTAAAGAACGTATTAAGGGCAGAGATTCTACGGTTTATAAGAGATGGGCTGCATTCCATAGATGTCCTAAAGATCATTATGTCAGCAGTTCTAATAAATTCAACCTCCTTATCACCGACTATCTTTTTGAATAGCTCCAAGTCATTCCTGTACTCTTTTAGTGTTCTTTCTGAAAGCTCTTTTGACTTAAACTTGAGGAAGAGCTCTATTGCCTGACTCAACTCCATTTTATTACCCTTAAAATTTTATGGTTAATTTTAACTACATCAATATATTTCCCCTATTTTGATTTCAGTGGTATGATGTACTATAGCAAGTGAATTTGGGCAAATATATTGACGTTTTGCTTTTTTCCTCATTTTCCTGATGCATCCTGCCACTCCTAATTAATCCCAGTTCTTTTACCGTTCTATTTTACCCATTACTATAACAAATGGCAATTTGTTATAGTCAGTCAATCCTCTATTTTACCTGAACTTTGTGGAACACAAAGCACTGAAAAGATTAGATGGTTAGTTTGGATTAGTGTTGGTTAGTTGGTTTTATTAAAATTGCAGGTACAGCTTTTTGTCGTCAGGCTTATATTTGTAGGCTGTGTGAGGTATCAATGAGAAGAACTCTAAGGTTGTTCCTTATGGTTATTCTGACTACTGGGAGTTCATTCGGTCTAACAATCTCAGAGCTCAAATCTCTTATAGATAAAAATTCTCTTGATCTATCCATTGGAAGAGTTTCTGTAGAGAAATCAGAGTTACTTGAAAAATCAACCTTTCGATCCTATTTCCCGAAAGTTTCGTTAACTGGAGAGTTTGACGAGTTTTATCCTTACACGAGCTTTTCTTCAAAGTCCTGGAATCAGCAATACAGCCTTGGAGTTTCAATCACTGCTAATCCACTGAATCTTCAGAGAAATCTTCAGTTGAAGGTTGATAGGTATTCTATTGATGTGAACAGAGAGAAGTTAGAAAAGACCAGGTTAAATCTTTACTATCAGGGAATTAACTACCTGTTGAAGTTGAAAGCATTAGAAAGAATAATAGAAATAAGAAAGGAGCTCCTGAAAAACAGTGAAAAGATACTTGATGTATCAGAAGAGAAGTATAAAAAAGGGCTGGTTCTTATTACAGATGTTCTTAAATCTAAAGCAAATGTTGAGAGTGCACGAAGTTCTCTGAGGAAAGCAGAGAGAGATTACAACCAGACGTTCAACAACCTGAATGAACTTGTTAACTTTTCACTTTCAGAAAATGAAAAGCCGGAAGTGGAGCTCTTCGAAACAGTAGAACTTCCAGAAGTTGAAAAACTTGTCAAAAGAGCTCTTTCAAACAGACCAGAGATTTGTGCCTTGCGGAAAGAGATAGAAGTCGCTAAGTTGAGTGTCAAAATCCAGCAAAAGACTCTCTCTCCACAGCTTAACCTTTCGGCTTCCTACACAAGGAGTGATACTAAAATTTTCCCGGAGAACAATAACTATCAGTTTTCTGCTGTTCTGAACTTTCCGGTTTTTGACAGCGGCGTAACGAAGTTTAAATCTCTTGCGGCGGAGAAAGATCTGGTTTCAAAGGAGATTTCTCTAAGGAAGCAGGAAAATGCCATTAAAAGGGAGGTTTTAAACGCCGTTGAGTCAGTAAATTCTGCCTTAGAAGAAGTTAAATCCTCAAAATCCTTCCTTGAGTATTCAAAGAGAGCTTATGAGAGAACTTTCAATGAGTATAAGTTGGGTGTTTCAGATATCGTTGCTCTGCTTCAGGCGTTTGATAACCTGAAAAATGCGCAAGAAAGCTATATAAATTCTCTTCTTAGTCTGAGTAGTGCATACTATGAGTTAAAAAGAGCAACTGGAGAGCTCCTGTCTGGAGGTAGAAAGTGAAAAAAATAATAGTCCTTTTAGCTATCGTTTTCCTGATTGGTGGATTTTTCTTCATTAAATCGCGGAAAAAGGTTGAACTTGTTCCTGTTCAAACTGTGGAGGTAAAAAAGGGAGAGGTTAAAAACGTCATAGATGCCACCGGAATAATAAAACCGCAGGTTGGCGGAGAAGTTAAGGTCGGTGCAAGAATCTCTGGAACCGTTGTAAAGGAAAACGTAAGAGTTGGCGACTACGTGAAGAAAGGGGATCTGATTGCTGTAATTGACAACAGAGAGCTGAAAGAGGAGCTGGAAAAGGCAAAGGTGCGCCTTGAAGAGGTGAAGAGAACCTATCCAGAAAAGATAAAAGCCCAGGAGATGAAGCTGAAATCTGCCCTTGCTTCACTTAGAGCAGCAGAAGCAAAACTAAAGGCAGAAAAAGAGAATTACAGCTTGAAGAAGTGGGAGTATGAGAGACAGGAAAGCCTTTTCAAAATTGGCTACACAACAGAACAGAAGCTGAAGCAGGCTAAAGCTGAGTTTGAACAGGCAAGAAGTTCCCTCAAGGCTGCTGAAGAGAATCTGAAGAAGGCAGAGCTTGACGTTAAGATTGAGAAGAGAAACTTAAAAGAACTAAAAGCGAAGTATAAATCTGACCTTGAAACAGCTAAAGCAGCCCTGAAGCAGGCAGAGATCAGGTACTCCTATTCCTACATCTACGCTCCAAAAAGCGGAATCATCTCCTTCGTTTCGACTCAGGAAGGAGAAACTGTCGTTGCAGGGCTTAACGCCCCTGAGTTTGTAACAATCCTTGATCCCGAGAAATTAGAAAACTGGATCTATGTTGACGAGACTGAGATTGGGAAGGTAAAAAAAGGAATGGAAATTGAGTTTACAGTTGATACCTACAGGGATAAAGTCTTTAGAGGAAAGGTTGAGGAAATCTATCCAAAACCCAATGTCCTCAATAACGTTGTCTATTACATAGTTGTGGCGAGAGGGTTTAAAGATGTAAAACTTTTGAGACCCGAAATGACAACCCACAACTCAATAATAGTCGGAATCAAAAAGAATGTTCTTATTGTTCCAAACGCTGCCGTTAAATGGAAGAATGGAAAGTACATAGTTTATAAGGTTGTTGGCAAAAAAGTTGTTGAAACCCCTGTTAAGGTTGGCTGGAGCGACGATCAGTTTACAGAGGTAATAGAGGGCTTAAAAGAAGGAGACGTTGTAGCACTGAAGGTAGCAAGGAAGTAAAAATGGCATTAATAGAGCTCAGGAACATAAGAAAAGTTTTTAAACAGGGTGACCTTGAGACAGAAGTTTTAAAAGGAATAGATCTTAAAATTGAGAAGGGTGAATTTGTTGCCATAATGGGACCTTCAGGTTCTGGAAAGTCAACTCTCATGTATATCCTTGGTTGCCTTGATAGACCGACCTCTGGAAAGTATTACCTTGATGGTAAAAACGTTCTGGAGCTTTCAGACGATGAACTTTCCAGAATAAGGGGTAAATATGTCGGCTTTGTGTTTCAAGCTTTCTACCTCGTTCCATACCTTTCCGTTCTTGATAATGTGATTCTGCCTGTTGAGTATCTTGATTCCAGGTACAGGAAGGAGCTCTTTAAAGATAAATCCCCCGAAGAAAAGGGAAAAGAAATCCTTAAAAGACTTGGAATGGCAGAGAGGATAAACTTTAGACCGGATCAACTTTCCGGTGGTCAGAAGCAGAGGACGGCAATCGCTCGAGCTCTGATAAACTCTCCTGAAATTATACTTGCAGATGAACCAACAGGACAGCTTGATACAGAGTCTGGAAGGGCAGTTATGGAGATATTTACAGAGCTAAACAGAGAGGGTAAGACTATTGTAGTTGTAACCCATGATCCAGCAGTTGCTTCCTATGCAAACAGGATCATAAAAATTAAGGACGGAAGAATAGAGTAAAAATGCTGAGGCTGTTTCTGAAAGATCTTCTATCTTCTTTAATCTACAATAAGCTAAGAACACTTTTTGCACTTCTGGGAATTGTTTTTGGTGTTTCTTCTGTTGTTCTAATCGTTTCTGCCATTGAAGGGAGTAACCTCCAGGCAAACAAGATTATAAAAAAATTGGGACCCGATTCCGTTTTTATCATTTCGGGTGCTATCGGGAAAGGTCCCCGTGGAGTGACAAAAAACCTTGAGCTTTCAGATGTTAAAGAAATCTCAAGACTGGAAGGTATTTTTGCCCTCACTTATGGAGTTGTAAAGCCTATGATGATTTCGAATATCCGGATGCCCAAGTTCTCCGCTGTTTTTGGAGTTGGGGAGGACTGGCTTCTTTCCTGGGATTACAGGATTGAAATTGGTAGAGGTTTTACTAAGGACGACTTTAGAAATCTCAGGAAGGTTGCGGTTGTAGGACACGACGTCAGCGATTTTTTCTATCCTGGACAGAATCCGATAGGAAAGATCATTCTGATCGGAAAAACACCGTTCAAGATAATTGGTGTTTATAAAAAGAAAGGAAAAACTCCCAACGGACACAACCTTGATAACAGGGTTTTCATTCCTTACAGAGTCTTTGATAAGGTGGTGGAGAAAACATTTAACAGGGTGTCTGTTATTAGATTCAGGGTTCTCGACCTTTCTCAATATGATGAAATAGTTAAAGAGACAAGAGAAATCTTGTTGAAAAACCACAAGCCAGATGAATTCACAATAATAACTCCTGTTGTTGTTAAGAAGTTTCTCTCAATGCTCTCTGCAAGCTTTGCTCTCTTCTTAGGAATAGCTTCAACCACAGCACTTGTTGTTGGTGGATTTGTCCTTTCATCCATCTTCTACATTAACGTTCACGTAAGACAGTGGGAGATTGGTTTGAGAAGGGCAGTAGGAGCAACTAAGAAAGCAGTACTTGTTAGAATTCTCCTTGAAAGCCTTGTTATATCAGTGTTTGCGGTAGTTTTGGGAAGCCTTATCGGTTATGGAGCTGTTCACTACATACTACCACTTCTTAACGTTCCAGAAGTCTATCCAGTAAAAGCTTTTGTTGTTGCAACCATTTTCTCAGTCTTTGTGGGACTTCTTGCAGCTTACTTCCCAGCCAGAAAGGCTTCTCTTTTGGAGCCTGTTAAAGCTTTGAGAACAAAGGTGTAAGATGGGTGCTGTTAAGTCTCTTGTTTCTTACTTTAAAGAGAACAAAAAGAGAATGCTACTTTCAATTATAGGTATAGCGATTGGTGTCTTTTCCCTTACCCTTATGATGGGTATTACAGGGGCTATGAAACGGCAGGTTTTAAAGGCTCTTGGAACTCTTGGTTCTAACGTTATAGTTGTAATTCCAGGAGAGGTGAAAAACCTTGGAGGAAGGACAATACAGCTCTCTTTCTATCCAACTTTAACTTTGAAAGATGCTAAAGCTATTTCCGAAAAGTGTCCTTCTGTTAGAGAGGTTTCTCCCTATAAACAGGTAAATCCAAATGTTCACTACGGTGGAAAATCAATAAAGGCAGACGTTTTTGGAGTAACTCCCGAATATGAAGAGATTGCAGATTACCATCCCGTATGTGGTAGATTTTTAACAAAAGATGATGTGGAAGGAATCTTGCAAACTGCTGTTATAGGAATGGATGTGGCGGAAGAGCTCTACGGTGAGACCTGTCCGGTTGGAAAAACGATCTATCTTTTTAATGCTCCCTACAGAATTGTTGGAGTTATGGAGAAAAGGGGAACAGACCTGAGTGGAGAGAATCTTGATGAAAGAGTTTACATTCCGATAACCTCTGCTACTAAGAGGATTTCAAACGTTGATTACGTTGATGGAATCTATATTCTTCCTGTTTCTCCTAATCTTATTCCTGAAACGATAAAGAAGTTAAAGAACTTCTGCTCAAAAGACATGGAAAAAAAGATTTCACAATAAGTAGATATGAAGATATAGCAAATACAAAGAAGCAGGCAATGGAGATATTTTCAAAGCTATCAATAATCGTTGCGGTCATAGCGTTCAGCGTTGGAGCTCTTGGAATATTGGCTGTCATGACGCTCTCTGTTTATGAAAGGTTGATTGAGATTGGAATCAGAAGAGCCTTTGGCGCTACAAGGTTTGACATTTTCAAACAGTTTCTCGTTGAATCGACTGTTTTGTCTCTTACAGGAGCTATATCCGGGATAGTTATTGCCATTTTGATCGTTGTTTTGATATCAAAAATGGCAGGATGGGTAGTCTATGTACCTGTTAAAGGAGCAATGATCTCTTCTGTTCTTTCTGTTTTGATAGGCTTAATTTCAGGTATCTATCCAGCTCTGCGAGCAACTTCTTTTGATCCTAAGGAGATTTTGAAAGATTCTTAGAGCATTTTACATCTACTGTTTTCTGCATATTTATATACCTCTGTTATCCACACGATTTCCCGTTTTTCAATAGCTGAATCATCGGTTAAGAGTTCATTTATCTTTTTAAATCCTTCTAATTCAAATGCTTTTAAAACTTCAGTAGGTTTTATAGTTTCAAAGAAACGTTCTTCTTCCGAACGAGGAGTTAGACTATAGCTTAAAATTACCACTCCTTCTTTTTTTAAATAATTGATAAGGCTCCTTGCTACTTTTCGGTAATACTTTTTAGGAATATGCATTAACACTGCAATTGAAATGATTGCATCAAAAAAATTGAGAAAGCTGGAAGGAAGATTCAAATCAGGAAGGAAAGAATGAAAAAAGCGGTCGGATATTTGGGGAAACCGCTCCCGCGCTAACTTTACAAACTCGATTGCTCCATCTACTCCCCAAACTTGATATCCCTTTTCCATTAAAAATCTTAACTCCCGGCCGGAACCAAATCCTATTTCTAAAACTCTTCCCCCTTTTGGTAAATGTTCCAATAAAAACTTCTGTACTTCCTCCATTTGAGCTTTATCATACTTCTCGATTAACTCGCTTGCTTTTCGATTATAATATTCTAAAGTTCTCTTGACTTCCTTCAAAAATCCTCCCTTCTATAATGAATTCCTTTTCCGCTATCTGTCAAAAGGAGCCAAGCCAGAGGCTGAAGCGTTGAAGGCAGCTAACCCA
>CAJXJV010000037.1 GCA_913055135.1 uncultured Desulfurobacterium sp.
CATCCGTTTTAAAACTATCAATATTAACCTTTGAAAAGAGACGGCTTTCTGATAGAATTGTGTATTGCTCCACCACTTTTTTTCTGGAATAGATCTCTCCAGGTCTTAAAACAAACAGGTTTTTAATGGTTTTTAAGCGGGTTCTCTTTAGACCATCCACAAGAACATAACCGAATCTATACCTTTTACCGGGATTGATTGAAATGGTTAAATGAACAGATTTTTTCTCTTCATTTTCCTCTATTCTTTCTTCTACTTTTACAGAAGTGCCCGGATAACCTTTTTCAACATAACATTCTAACAGTTGCTCCTTTAACTTTTCCACCACTTTTTTAGAATAGGGAATAGGAAGTTTCAATTTCAATTTCCTGTAACAGGAGATTACATCTCCAGATATAGAAAAACTTTCAACCACGTATTTCTTCCCTGGTACTACCCTAAAGATAAGGGTTCCTTCTTTTAGTTGGTAAAGTACCTTTGCATCTCTGAAGCCTTTCTTCATCAGCTCAAGCTTTATTCCAGTAACAACCCGATTTATTCTCTCTAAGGAAAATGGTTTTCCCAAAAGGGGTTTTGTTTCGGGTCTTTCAAAGCTTTCAGGAATGGCTTTAACATTCTTGATAACTACATAATTTCCTTCGTTTATGACAAATGTCAGAACAGCTTTTTTCTCTTTTTCTTCTGTTTCAACAGTTACCTTTACGTAGGGATAGCCATTGTTTTTGTAAAAGTTTTCTATGTTTTCGATTGAATTTTCAATTTCAAACTCATCTACCGATTTTGCAGTCTTGAAAGTTAGAAGCTTTTTAAGTTCTTCTGCCGTGAAATTCTTATTGCCTTTAAATCTGATTTTGTACTGTTTTCCGGGTTTTACTTTAACAAAAAGTACTACAGATTTCTTTTCTTCAATGAAGTATCTTTTTTCTTTTATCGGAATTAGAGAGTACTTGATAGAAACGTTGTAGTACCCTTTTTTCACAAAAAAGTCTTCCACCTTTTCTACAGCAGATTTTATCCTGTTAATATTTACCGGTTCTTTATAGAAACCATGAAAGATCTCTTCCACAAAAGGTCTAAATTTGTCTGGAACAACAGTCTCAATCTTATTCACCACAAATAGAGGACCTGTATTAACTTCAACTGTGAGAATATAACCAGTAGGAGTTGCTTCTTTTAAAAACTCAACTTCACAAGAACGATAACCGAGAGAACGGAGCTTTAGAAGGAGCAGTTGCCTGACGTTCTCAAGGAGCTCCTTGCTTAACCTTTTCTTCAGAAGGATAATCCTGATGGTCTCGAGAGAATCGGATATCTCTTCCGGAACTCCTTTTAAAATTACCTTCCTGATGGTTTCACAGCTTTCAACGAAGATCTTATCCCCTTTTACAGAGGTTTTGTATCCAAGGTAGTTGAGGAGAGAGGAGGTAACTTCCATACAGTCTGTGAATTTACATAGTTTCTGAGACTGTTTCTCAATCTGTTTAATAAGGGACTTATCAAGATAGACATTTTTATCAGTAACAATTTCCAGAGAAAAAGCGTGTAAAGGAAACAGGATAAGAAAAAGAAAAAGTAACTTTCTCATACTTTACCTTTTATATAGGGTGTGCTTCCAAAGAATATCTCTTCTACCTTTTTTTCCTGAAGGAGTTCCTCAACAACTCTTTCAGCTTCCTCCTCAAGAATTCCAAGAGCCGATGCAATCTCATCAACAGGGCAGGGACGCCTTGTAACAAGGTTGTATATCTCTTTTTTTATTTCTGAAATCGGCATTTTCTTTCTTCTGGCTCTGGAATGAGCAATAATCTCTGTTGCAGGATAACCAACCTTTTCCTTTATTCTTTCCAGCTCTTCAAAACTCAAACCTCTAACATCGTAAGCTGGTGGTCTTGCAACTGTATTGAGCTGCCACCTATGAGGTTTCAGCCTGTGAATTGCCTCTCCGAGTTTCTCAATCTCCTCTTCGGTATCATTCATTCCTTTTACAAAAAGGGTCTCTATCCAGACCTCAGAGGTACCCATTTTGATAAGCTTTTCTATACCTTCAATTACCATTTCAATGGTTAAACCAGAAACAGGTCTGTTGATCTTTTCAAAAACTTCCTGAGTTACGGCATCGAGTGAAGGAAGAACTACATCTACTTCTCTTATTTCCTCGAGAACTTCATCCCTGTGTAGAAGCGAACCATTGGTAAGAAGAGCTAATCTGTATGGATAGTTTTCTTTAATGTAATTCACCAGTTCTCCAAGCCTTGAAAAGAGAGTTGGCTCTCCGTATCCAGAAAAGGTTATGTAATCAATATCAGGCTCATAGCTTAAAAATTCTTCTAATTCTGCCTTTACTGCATCAAAAGGAACGTATTCCGCTCTTTTTAACGTTTTTTCTGTAGTCTTTCCAACTTCACAGTAAAGACAATCCATACTGCAGACCTTATGTGGAACCAGATCAACTCCAAGAGATAATCCCAGCCGTCTTGAGAAAACCGGACCAAAAATGTATTTCATAACTTCCTCCTGGTGATAAAATAGGTATTTCAAAATTTATACAAAATTTCGTGCGGAGAACGAAATGGCTGGAACTCCTGAATTTAGAGAGCAGTGGAGTACAAAGCTCGGACTTATCCTTGCAATGGCTGGAAATGCTGTAGGACTTGGTAATTTCCTGAGGTTTCCCACACAGGCAGCAGAAAATGGTGGCGGCGCTTTTATGATCCCTTACATGATTGCTATGCTACTGATTGCCATACCTCTGATGTGGACCGAATGGGCAATAGGAAGGTATGGAGGAGCAAAAGGACACGGAGCAACCCCTGGAATCTTCAAGTTCCTCTGGAAAAATCCCATTTCAAAGTACATTGGGGTCCTTGGACTCTTTGTCCCATTTGTTGTCCTCTGTTACTACATCTATATTGAATCGTGGACCCTTGGCTACGCAATTTTTTCTCTATTCGGAGTTCTTCCACATCCAGATCCATCTTTACCTCAGAATCAGTACCTGAAACCGTTTGCTGATTTCTTAAGCTGGTACACAAAACCTTCTTTCGTAGCTTATCTCTTCTTTTTGATTACTATAGCCTTTAACGCTTTCATTCTCTACAAGGGAGTAAGTGGAGGTATTGAAAAGTTTGCAAAAGTTGCAATACCGACGCTGTTCATCCTTGCGGCTGTTCTGATGATAAGGGTAATTCTAATAGAAACACCTAACGGAACAGCTGTTCAGGGATTAGATTTTCTCTGGCATCCAGATTTCTCCCAGCTTCTAAACCCACAGGTATGGCTTGCTGCTGCAGGACAGGTTTTCTTTACGTTAAGTCTTGGCTTTGGAGCAATTATTACTTATGCTTCCTACATTAGAGAAGATGATGATATTGTTGCCTCAGGTCTTTCATCAGCTTCGTTAAACGAACTTGCAGAAGTTATTCTTGGAGGTTCGATAGCGATTCCCGCTGCTGTTGCTTTCTTTGGAGTTATGAATGCTCAGAATGTCGCTGAAAGTGGAGCTTTCAACCTTGCCTTTGTAAGTCTGCCAGCAATCTTTTCGAACCTTACTGGAGGAGGTATCTTAGGGTTTTTCTGGTTTTTCCTTCTCTTTTTCGCTGGAGCAACTTCATCTGTTGCAATAAGTATGCCGGTTATTACTTTCCTTCAGGATGAATTTAAACTGAGCAGGACAGTTGCTGTTACTGCGACTGTTATTTTTACCTTTTTAGTGGCGCAGATACCTATTTTTCTGCCAAAAGCTCTGGACGAAATGGATTTCTGGGCAGGAACCTTTTTTGTAGTTCTCTTTGCGCTGCTTGAAGTTGTAGTCTTCTTCTGGCTATTTGAAAGTAAAAAGGCATGGGAAGAAATCAATAGAGGGGGACTATTTAGAGTTCCCCGTTTTTACTATTACGTCCTTAAGTTTGTGACACCTGTTGCACTCTTCATTATACTTATTGCATGGAGTGTTGAAATGTTTCCAAAAGTTCTAAGTACAACGAGCATGGAAGCCTGGATAGCAAGGCTTGTAATGATTTTCATCCTCCTCCTTCTATTCTTTATGGTTTATCTTGCTAGTAAAAGGAATGGAGAGACAGCATGAAAGGGGATTCTCTTCTTTTTATGGTCTTTTCCTGGATGGTAATCGTTGGGTTTGTTGTTTTCTGTTTTACGGTTATATTGAGGGAAGGAGAGCAGAAGAAGGAAAGAACAGAAAAGGATTTTGATCTTGAGAGAAAGGAAATCACTTAGATGATCAGACTGAGAAGTCTGAAATTAGAGAATTTTCTGTCACACAAGCAGACCGAACTGGAGTTTGACGACGAAGCTTATGTGATTTTGGGAGAAAACGCTTCTGGAAAAACTTCAATCCTGAGAGGTATCTTCTTTGCCCTCTTTGGAAAGGATTTCTCCTCAGATAAATTAGAAAGAATTGTCAACAGAGAGAGTAACAAGCTTTCAGTTTCACTTTCTTTTATCCACAGAGGAAACCTCTATACAATAAATAGGAAATTTTCTGCCATTAGAAAGAAGAGCGAAGCAGAACTGGAAAAGAACGGTAAGCTCCATGCTGCAGGTGTAAGAAATGTTAACGATTTCATAGAGAAAGAGCTCGGTCTCGATCCAAACATTTTCAGGAACACAGTTTACATCCCACAGGGAGAGATCCTAACTCTCTTTGAAGTAGCAAGGAAGGAAAAGAGACAGATACTGAACAGGCTTTTGGGACTGGAAGAAATTGGGCAGAAACATGAAAGAGTGAAAGTCTTTATCAGCAGGATGAAAACCCTGAGAGAAAGCCTTCTTGAGAGACAGAGAAGCTTTCAGGAGCTTGAGTCAGAAGTAAAAGAACTGGAAAGAGAGATTGAAGAAACAGAAACAAAACTGAAAAAACTGGAAGAGGAATACCAGAAGGAGAAAGAGCTCCTTGAAAGTCAGGAAAGGCTCTACAAGAGATATCTGGAAAAGAGAGAGGAGTTTAAACGGTTAGCAGAGAGTCTTGGAAGAGTTGAGGAACACCTTAAAAACTCCTCCAAAGAAATAGAAAGGCTAAATCGAAAGATAGGAGAGATTGAGAAACAGAAAGTTTTGATTCCCCAGATGGAAAAGGAAATAAAGACTCTTAAACCCTTGAAACAGATAAGGTCAATCGTTGAAAGGATAAACGAAAAGCGACTCGACAAAAGGGAAGTAGAAGCAAGACTGGGAGAATTGGAAAACATTGAAAAAGAAATAAAAGAACTTGAAGAAAGACTGCCGGAGCTCAAGAAGTCTTTTAGAGAACTTCAAGCTTTTCTAAAAGAAAAGATCAAAGAGTTAAAAGAGACAGAAAAACAACTTAAAGAAACAAAAGAAGTCGAAAGGATTTATAAGGAACTCCAGATTAAACTCTCAGAAAGGGAAAGGCTTCTTGACTCCTTAGAAAAGGAGATAGAAAAGCTGATCCAGCCAGCAGATCCTGAAAGTCTGAAAGAAAAGAGAGAAGAAATTCTGAAGGAAACCGAGAAAATTGAAAGCGAAATTGCACTTCTGAAAGGAAAAATAAAAGAAGCTGAAGAAAGAATCAGGATTCTCAAAGCTTGCGAAAATCCCAACTGTCCAGTCTGCGGATCCTCTATGGACAAAGAAGAAAAGGAAAAAGTACTTCTACAGAGTGAAGAGGAGATAAGGATAGGAACGGCAACTCTAAAGAGTCTTGAAGCTAAAAAAGTGGGACTCAAAAAACTTTTTAACTCTCTTGAAAAGAAGCTCCAGGAATCACTTCAGATAAAAGAAAGAAGAGAACAGCTCAGAAGAGATAGAGAAAAGACACTAACAGAGATTGAAAACTTAAAAGATGCGCTGAAAAATCTCCATTTTGATCCTGAAAATCTGAAAAAGATTGAAGAGTTCTTCACCTCTCTGAAAGAACAGGTTGCAGCGACTGAGGAGAGAGAAAGAGGCCTCCTGAAAGAAATAAATGAGGTAGAAACAAAACTTAAGAACCTTTCCAGCAGATTTGACAGTGGAGAGAAAGAAAAGCTCCTGAAAAAGTCTGAAGAACTTAAAAACGAAATAGAAACTTTCTTAAATGAAATAAAACGTATAAAAGATGCCAATAACCTTTCTGTATCCTCCGCAAAAGAGGTTGAAGAGGAAATATCCAGGCTTGAAAGGATAAAAGAAAAGCTTAACAAAATTCAGGGAGAGGTAGAGAACCTTGATTTCTACCATGATGAAAAGAAGAAAAAAGAGGAAATGATCAGAAACTTGAATGAAGAAATTTCCAGATTGAAAGAGAGAATTGAACAACTCGGGTATAGTGAAGAGGAATTCTCAACCGTAGAAAAGACCTATCAAAAGCAAAAGGAGAAAGTCGAGCTCCTCCAGAAAGAGCTCTCTAAGGAATCGGGTAAACTGGAAACCCTTAAAAAGCAATTCAATGTAGATCTTGAAAAGTTAAAGAGAAAAGAAAATGATCTCAAACTCCTTGGGAAAGTAGAGGACTCAATTAGAATAGTCAATGCAATTGCGCAAGCGATTCATCCAGAAAAGGGTTTCCTCCAGAAGGTAAGGAGATCCCTCCTTCCCCGAATTACCATCTACTGCAAGGAGTTCTTTGAGGAGTTTGACTTTGAATTTGGAGACATTGACATATCTGAAGACCTGACCGTAACCTTTGGTATCCCTGGAAAGGGAACGATGCAGGTTGAGGAGTTTTCAGGAGGCCAGCAGATAGCTTTTGCCCTTTCTTTGAGATTTGCAATGGCGCGCTATTTTGCACAGAATTTCGAGCTTCTTATACTTGACGAGCCGACAATTCACCTTGACCAGCAAAGGCGTCAAAGTCTAACAGACCTTCTCATAAAGCTTAAAGCGAAGATACCCCAGATGATAATTGTTACCCATGATCCAGAGCTGGAAGTTGTTGGAGATAGGGTTATAAGGGTCAGGAATGTAAACGGAATTTCTGAGGTTACAATTGAATAAAGGAGGTATCGTTGATAAAGGTAACTCTTGAATTGAGTCCTGAGGACTTCTACACAATAGTTGGTCACCACGAGGAGAACCTGAAAAAAATTGCAGAGATTCTTAACGTCAGGCTTGGTTCTCGTGGCAACGAGATAATGATAAGTGGTAGCATAGAGAATGAGGAAAGAGCAAAGCAGTTTTTTAAGGAGCTTGAGGATCTGGTAAAGTCTGGTCACAAGCTTACAAAGGCTGACGTCGATATGTATATGACACAGCTTTCAGCAGGTAGAGATGCAAAGATAAAAGAGAGTGCGGAGGAAATAGTTACAACCTACAGAGGAAAGAAGATAGTTGCAAAGACACCTACCCAGAGAAAATATATCCAGGCAATCAGAGAAAACGACATCGTATTTGGAGTAGGACCTGCTGGAACAGGAAAAACCTACTTAGCAGTTGCTGCAGCAGTAGCTCACTTTAAGAAAGGAAAGATCAACAGAGTGATTCTCACAAGGCCTGCAGTTGAAGCTGGCGAAAAGTTAGGATTTCTCCCTGGAACTCTTCAGGAAAAGATCGATCCGTATCTTAAACCCCTCTACGATGCTCTGTTTGAGATGATTGAGCCTGAAAAAGTCAACTCCTTCTTGGAGAGAAACATCTTTGAGATAGCTCCTCTTGCCTACATGAGAGGAAGAACCCTTAACGATGCCTTTATCATCCTTGATGAAGCCCAGAACACGACAAGAGAACAGATGAAGATGTTCCTTACAAGGCTTGGATTTGGCTCAAAAGTTGTCATTACTGGCGACATCACCCAGATTGATTTACCTTCAAAGGAGAAATCGGGTCTTGTCGAAGCTCTTAAAATATTAAGAGGGATAAAAGGGATAGAAATTGTCGAGTTTTCCAGGGAAGACGTTGTGAGACACAGACTGGTTCAGGAGATAATCAGAGCTTATGAAGAGTATGAAAACAGACAGGGTAGCTAACTGGTACCTATACGGGCTTATTTTCCTTTGTAGCATTTTCGTTACATTCGTTATGTTACCTGTTAGTTTTGTCAACGTTCCCAGACTGGAACCTGGAGACATCAGTCCTGTAGATATTCGTTCTCCGATAAGTGTTGAAGTTGAGAATAAAAAAGCGACTGAAAAGGCAAGAGAAAAGGCAAGGAAAAGTGTTAGACCTATATTCGTTTACAATCCTGACGTTGAAAAAAAGGTAGATAATCTCACCGAAGGGTTAAAAAACGCTTCTCCAGAAGAGAAGAGACTTATCAGAAAGCTCCTTTTCTCCTACTACAAAAGAGGAATTCTTTCCGAAACACCTGAAGGCTATGAGAAGATTGTTGTTATCACTCCTGAAGGAAAAACTGAAAAGAAAATAGAAGACTTCCTTACTAAGGAAAAACTGGAAGACCAACTGGAAAAAGATCTTTCTCTGCTCCTAAAGGATAGAGAAAAAACAAATCAACTCGTCAAAGAGCTCCTCCCTGCAATTCAGCCCAACTACATCTATAGCCAGAAAGAGACAGAAGCCCTGAGAAAAGAGGCTGAATCAAAGGTAAAACCAATCTACATTAAACTCCAAAAAGGCGAAGTAATAGTAAAAAAAGGCGAGAAAATTACTCCTGCGGAAGTAGAGAAAATAGAATTGATCAGAAAGGAAAACAGTAAAGGGAAAGATCTCAATAAATACGTATCCATTTTCTTCCTTTCTTTGATCCTTTTTTATGTAATGGTAAAGCTCTACAGGGTAATCAGTCCATCTGCTGTCGAGATGAAAAATATCATCTTTTCTTTCTCTGTGGTGGTTCTTGACATCTTCCTGATGAGAATCCTTACCTTCTTTTCAAAACTCCTGTTTGAAACCCTCAACATGCCGGTAGATGAAAACCTTCTTTACGTTCCCATAATCACTTCTACCATTTTTGCATCTATGTTCATAACAAAAAAAGTTGCAACGCTCCACATTCTTCCCATCTCAATAATTCCCTCGTTTCTATTCTCAAAGCCGGAGTTCTTCATAATTCCAATTTCAATTGGTGCTATTTTTTCCTGTTTTGATTCAAGGAAGTACAGAAGCAGAGAAATGATCTACAAAAGCGCTTTCTCCGCAGGTATAGCAATAGCCGTGCTTCAGCTGATAGTTATTATCTACTACAGGGGATTTCAGTTCAGTCTTGAAATGGTTGTTCAGCTTGTCTTGACTCTGTTTGGAGCTCTGGTAACTGCCGTTGTAGTCAACGGTTTAAGTCCCCTTTTCATCAACATCTTTAAATTTACAACCGATATGGTCTATATGGAACTGATAAACCTTAACCACCCTCTTCTCAGAAAGTTGATACTGAAAGCTCCTGGAACATATAGCCACTCTGTTATGGTTGCAACACTGGCAGAAGCAGCAGCGGAAACAATAGGGGCTAATGCACTACTTGCAAAAGCCGGTGGTCTATTCCACGATATTGGAAAGCTTAAGAATCGGCAAGGCTTTATAGAGAATCAGATAAACGGAGTCAACATACACGACAAACTTCCTCCAGAAAAGAGTGCCACTATTCTGAAATCCCATGTTGAGTATGGAGAGGAG
>CAJXJV010000038.1 GCA_913055135.1 uncultured Desulfurobacterium sp.
TTAGACCTTTACGGCTTGAATCTAACTTTTGAAGAACCGGACTTTAAAAGATTTCCTGCTCTAAGACTTGCCTATGACGCCCTGCGCCTTGGCTACCCTTACCCTATCGTTCTCAACGCCGCTGACGAGATAGCTGTGGAGCTCTTCCTGAATGGGAAAATAAAGTTTACAGAAATTCCTGTTCTGATAGAAAAGACCTTAGAGAAATCGAACTTCAGAGAACCAGCTTCCATCGAAGAGGTCACTGAAATAGACAGAGAAGCTAAGAGAATCGCTCTGGAGATCGCCAGATGCCTTTAGAGAAGGGGCTGGTTCATGTCTATACAGGAAACGGTAAAGGAAAAACCTCTGCTGCTCTTGGTCTCTGTATGAGAGCCCTTGGAAGAGGCTTAAGGTGTTGTTTTATACAGTTCATAAAAGGTGTTGTCACCGGAGAGATGATCACAGCTAACAAACTTTCTGACTTCTGCTTCATCCAGACAGGCAGACCGGGATACGACTTCAAAGTAATTGAGGAAGACTACCGGAGAGCCGAAGAGGGAATGAAAATAGCTGAAGAGAAGATAAAGGAGTTCGACGTTCTGGTTTTAGATGAAATAAACGTTGCCATTCACCTGAAACTCATTCCGGTAGAAAGAGTGGTAAAGTTAATTAAAGGAAAACCAGAGCACGTTGAATTAATTCTCACAGGGCGGTACGCCAGAAGGGAAATTGTAGAACTTGCAGATTATGTAACAGAATTAAAATTGATAAAACACCCTTACTACAAAGGTATTAATGGGAGAAAAGGAATTGATTTCTGAGACAACTACTGTAAATGTAACAGAACTTTTCATATCCATTCAGGGCGAAGGGATCGATGCGGGAGCTCCATCATTCTTTATTAGAACCTCCGGCTGTTCAATAGGCTGCAAGTACTGCGACACAAAGTATTCCTGGAGCAGAGGCAGGGAATGGAAGATCGATGATCTGATCGAAGAGGTTTTAAAAGCCGAAATTCCTGAAGTTGTTATTACAGGTGGAGAACCTGTTGAGGAGAAAAATCTGTCAGTTCTTATCAGGAAACTCTCTGAAATAGATTCCATCAGAAAGATAACCCTTGAAACCTGCGGACACATTTTCAGGGATGACCTCGGAGCTCCAAAGTTAAAAATCGTTCTCTCTCCAAAACCTCCCACAATGGGAGTTGAATTTCCTGAAAGAGCTCTACAGAAGTTTCTGACCACTTATGAAGATACCTATATCAAGTTTGCCGTTTACGACAAAAAGGATTTAAAAGTTATTAGACAGTTTACTTACAGAAACGCAAAACTCATAAGAAAACCCATAGTAATTCAACCCCTTGAAGTTCCTTTTGAAAACTACGTTGAGACTTCAAAACGGGTTTCTGAACTTGTTATTGCTGACAGGGAGTTTATAAACGACTTTGAAGTTAAAATCATTCCACAACTCCACAAATTAATAGGGTTAAAGTAATGGGTATTTTCTTTTACAATCTGCTCCTGCTCTCTACCATTCCCCTCTATCCAGTAGTCAAATTTGCAACGAGAAGGAGAGGAAGCGTTTCTCTTCTCAACAGATTCAAAACAGATTTTCCGGAACTCAAAGGAAAAATCATGCTTCACCTCGCAAGCATTGGAGAGGTCAACTCTGTCAGACCCCTTGTAAACAGGATAAAGGATAAAGTCGCTCTCACAGTATTTACAGATTATGGACTTGAAAGGGCAAAAGAGATCTATCCAGAAATTCCATCACGAATTCTTCCCTTTGATTTCTATCCGGTAGTGAAATTTTTCCTTGAAAAGAACCGACCAGAAAAAATCTTAATATATGAAACAGAGCTCTGGCCATCTCTCCTCTATTTAGCAGGAAAAATGGAAATTCCAGTTTTCATGGTAAGCGGTAAAATTTCTGAGAGAAGTTTTGAAAATTACAGGAAATTTAAATTTTTCTCTGGATCACTCTTTGAAAATATTACTTTCCTTGCAAGGTCTCAAAAAGATTTGATGAGGGCTAAGGAGCTGGGATTCAGAAAAGTGGAGTTTGCAGGAGATCTGAAGTTTGATGTAGAAAAACCTGAACAGCTTTCAGAGCTCCATATCGAAGGAAAAAGGAAAGTCATCATCTGGGGCAGCACTCACCCTGGAGAAGAAGAAATCGCCTTTGAGATTCACAAAAAGCTAAAGGAAAAGTTTCCTGATATCCTCACAATCATTGCTCCCAGACACATAGGAAGGGCTAAAGAGATAAATCCACCATCAAGGTTTGCACTTAGAAGCGAAACAAAAAACATTGCAAAAAACATTGAGCTTTACATAATTGACACAATGGGAGAACTTTCTTCTCTCTACAGATTTGGTGATGTGATAGTAATAGGCGGTAGCTTCATTCCGGGAATAGGTGGTCACAATCCTGTTGAAGGAGCTCTCTGGAAAAAACCTGTAATACTTGGCATCTACGGAAAGGATTTTATAGAAATTGCACAGCGGTTAAAGGCACCCGTTCTAAAAAAGGAAGAAATTTTGCCATTCGTGGAAAAGCTCCTCTCTGATGAGGTATTTTACAAAGAGGTTTCAGAGACTATTTTTAAGTCCTATCAAAAGGAAAAAGGCGTTACCGACAGAATACTGAAAGCCATAGGAGAGTAAGTTTGAATCTGAACGAGCTAAGATTAAAAGTATTGAGGAAGGAGGGAATTGGAGCTCCGCTCTTTCCCCTTTTCTGGTTACTCTCGGTAGCTTACTGCGGCGGAGCAGCTTTTAGAAACTTCCTCTACAATGCTGGCATTCTGGAATCGACATCCTTTTCACTTCCCGTTATCTCCGTAGGAAACGTTGTCGCCGGTGGATCAGGGAAAACTCCTCTTACAGAATCGATATACCTTATCCTTGAAGAAATGGGATTTTCTCCTGCCATTGTAACAAGAGGATACAGAGGAAAGGAAAAAGGACCTATCTTTGCAATAGATAATCCAGAACTCTTCGGAGATGAAGCTTCAATCTACGCCCTCAAAGGCTACAGAACAGTCGTCAGCAAAGAAAAACTAAAAGGAATAGAGTTCGCATTCTCCAAAGGCGCAAACGTTGCAATCCTTGATGACGGATTCCAGTACAGAAAAGTCGTGCCGAAACTTAACATTGTGGCGATTGACCCATTTAACCCTTTTGGAGATGGATACTGCCTTCCCTTAGGTCTTCTGAGGGAACCCATTAAGAACCTTGAGAGAGCAGACTGTTTTGTGGTCACAAGAAGTAATATCGTTGACAGGAAAAGGCTCGAATCCTTAGAACTTTACCTGAAAAGTTTTAGAAAACCCATATTCTTAGCTGAACAAACGTTCAAATTCTGGATAAACGAAAGGTTTGAGAAAACAGAACCACCAGAGGAAAAAGAAATTGACGTCTTCTGCGGAATCGGAAATCCTTCACAGTTTGTTGAAATGCTGATAAGGATGGGTTATAAAATCCGAAACTACCTTGTGTTTAACGACCATCACTCCTACACCAGAGAGGAGATTGAGAAACTTAAAAGCCTGAAAAATCCGGTAACAACCGAAAAGGATCTGATAAAGCTCAGAAACTCTGGAATCAGAGCAAAAGCACCTGTTTTAAGACTTGACGCTTACGGTCTAAAAGAGTTTATAGTATCAAACATCAAAAACGTTGAAAGGGTTGAGGAAGAAGTTGAAGGAGATTTCCTACCTTCTGGAGTATCTACTTTTAAAGGGGAGTCTTTCTTTAATAGAGAGAGTTAATAGAGAAAAGGCTTTTAAAACTGGTGATGTTCTATCTAAAATCCTCTACAACTACCCCAGGATAAAAAGAGTAACAGAAGAAAATCTCCAGTTTACAGGATTCCCTGTTGAAATTGGAAAAGAGAGCCTTAAAAATTTCTTGCGGTGTTCAATAGACTTTGTTCGATCAAAAAACTACTCTTTTGAGTACCTGAAAACTCTTTTTAAACCCGTTGATCCATCAGTTGTCCCACCAGAAGGAGGAATCCTCCTTACAGCCCACATCGGAAACTGGGAGCTTATGGGAGCACTATTTTCAGTACTCAGTAATGGAAAGCTCTCAGTCGTTGCAAAACCAATGAAAAACTGGAAAGTGGATAGGATTATAAACTCCATCCGTCAGAAATGGGGAATAAAAGTTATTCCAACAGGGAACATCATTGAGATAGTAAAAGATCTGAAGAGGAAAAGGTACGTTGGAATCCTCCTTGATCAGAGACCAAAAGTAAAAGAGGGAGTTCTCACAAAATTCTTAGAAAGAGAAACCTACACAAACAAAGGAGCGGCAATCCTCAGCATAAAGACTGGAAAACCCGCAATTCCAGCATTCTGTTTCATGGAAGGAGACAAATACTCAATCGAGGTTTATGAGCCGATTTACCCGGATGGTAAAACTGTTGAAGAACTTACTCAGGAATATGCAAAAGCCATTGAAAAAGCTGTAAGGAAACACCCAGAACAATGGTTCTGGTTTCATAGAAGATGGAAAAATTCTCCGGAGTTTAAAAAGTGGAAAGAGAAAAGCCGATGATAGTCATAACAGGTCCAACAGCAACTGGAAAAACAGACTTCTCCATAAAACTTGCAAGAGAGATTGGCGGCGAAATAATCAGCGCTGACTCGATGCAGGTCTATAAAGGACTCGATATAGGAACGGACAAAATCTCAAAGGAAATAAGGGAAGAGATTCCCCACTACCTGATAGACATCAGAGAACCTGATGAACTATTTTCCGTTGCTGACTTTGTGAGAGAAGCAGACAAAGCCATAGCCGAAATAAGGGAAAAAGATAAATACCCAATTGTTGTCGGTGGAACGGGATTTTACATAAGAGCTCTCCTCTACGGTCTTCCAGACGTTCCTCCCGGAAATGAAGAGATAAGAAAAGAACTAAAGAAACTGTCAAATGAGGAGATTTACAATCTCCTGCTTGAAGTTGACAGAGAGTCAGCAGAGAGAATAGGAAAAAAGGACAGGAAGAGACTAATAAGAGCTTATGAGGTTTATAAACTAACAGGAGAACCTCTCTCTTCATTCAAATTCCCCGAAAAACCTCGCTATAGATTCTTAGGTTATTTTCTCTACAGAAACAGACCAGAGCTCTACAGGAGAATTGAAAACAGAGTTGATTCACAAATAGAGAGAGGACTCATTGATGAAACTAAATGGCTCCTCCAGTTCGGAAAAGATATAACAGCCTTTCAGGCTCTTGGTTACAAGGAGATGCTAAATTACATAGAGGGAAGAAAGTCTCTTGAAGAGGCAATCAGACTTCTTAAAAGGAGAACCAAGCAGTTTGCAAAGAGACAGTTTACGTGGTTCAGGAAAGAACCTAAATTTAAATGGGTAAATCTATCAGAAATTCCGGAAGAAAAACTGATAGAGATGATAAAAAGAGATCTAAGGGAGGAGCAATGAACCTACAAGACACTTACCTTAACAGGCTAAGAAAAGAGAGAGTTCCAGTTAGCATCTTCCTTTCAAGAGGAACAAGACTTCAGGGGGTAATTACATTCTTTGACCAATTTACAATCCTGCTTGAAAACGGGGGAACGCAGCAACTGGTTTATAAGCACTCCATAGCAACAATAGTGCCATCAAGACCTATCAAGAACCTCTTCAAAGAAGAGGAAAAAAAGAGTGAGTAAAACTATTCTTTTTGGTGGGTTGACTCCACTTCACGAATTGTTTATGAAGGGAGCCGTCGAAAGCTTAGGTTACAAAGTTGAATTTCTACCAACCCCTGATAACTGTTCTCTCGCAATTGGTAGAGAGTTCTGTAATAGAGGAATGTGCAATCCGACCTATTACACGGTTGGTAATCTTATCAGGTACCTTCAGGAAAAGAGCGCTACTGGTATAGACGTTGAGAAGGAGTATATGTTTGTAACAATAGGCGCCTGCGGTCCCTGCAGATTCGGCATGTATGAATCTGAGTATAGACATGCTCTAAAAGCGGCTGGCTTTAAGAACTTCTCTTTCTCAATACTCAACCAGAGTAAATTCTCTTCAGAAGGAGAGCTCAAACTTACACCCTCACTCGTCTGGAGACTGGTAAAGGCTGTCTGGGTTGCAGACATTGTAAGGGATCTTGGCTATCAGCTTAGACCTTACGAAGTTATACCTAACTCTGTAGATAAAGCCATTTCAAGATCAAAAGAAGAGATCTACCAGATTTTAAAAAGAGGCGGAAAGGTCAAGGATTTAATCTCAGCCTTAAAGGTTTTTAGAAAAAGACTTGAAGGTCTTCAGTTTGACTATACAAGAGTAAAACCCGTTGTTAGCGTAATTGGAGAGTTCTGGGCTCACACAACCGAAGGAGATGGAAACTATCATCTCCACAGATGGCTTGAATCTGAAGGTGCTGAAGTAAGGGTTGAATCGATAGCAGGATGGATAGATTACCAGCTCTTTATCGAAGAGGAGAAGATTAAAGCTGATATCAAGATAAAAGGGTTGACAGCAGATAGAATTAAAAAACTTCTTGCAGTAAAAGGAATGGCAGTAACGTTTAGAACGCTCTACAACATCCTTAGAAAAATCTTCGATTTCAGACCCAAACCACTTCCATCTCAAAGATATCTGGCAAAGATAGCAAAACCCTACTTTGACTACTTTGTGGTCGGTGGTGAAGGACATCTTGAGGTTGCCAAACATATCTACAATGTGAAAGAGAAAAAAGCTCACATGACCGTTTCGGTTAAGCCCTTTGGCTGCATGCCTTCAACCCAAAGCGATGGAGCTCAGGTAAAAGTCCTTTCAGACTACCCGGAAAGCATTTTCATCTCAATTGAAACTTCTGGCGATGGAGAGGTAAATGTAAAGAGCAGAGTTCAGATGAAGCTATTTGAAGCTAAAAAAGCCGCGCAAGAAGAGTTTGAAAAACTCCTGAGCAGTCTCAAGATTCCAGAAAATACATTTAAAGAAGCTTTCAGCCTAAGAGAACCCTTTATAAAACTATCAAAGAATTACATTGGGACAGCAGCAAGAGCTTTAAAGGCAAATAGTGAAAAAGTGGAAAGCTGGAAGCTTAGAGGATTAGAAGGTTGGAAAAGTGGACTACCTGTTTATAGAAAAATGTAAAACAGAACTTGAAAAAGAGCTTCAGAAAGAGAGAATATTTAGTGTTCACGCCGATTCTAAAAGCTTTTCATTAAAGTTCCGAAAAGGTTTTCTCAACATCTATACAGGACAGCCAAACGCTCTTTTCTTCTCTGATTTTGGTATAGCAAAAGAGAAGAATTCCAGGTTTAAGACACTTGAAGGAACCTTTATCAAATTCGTTAAACTTCCAGTTATCGACAGAGTAATTGAGATTGAAACGGTAAAGATCCTTCCATCTGGAAAAACTGAAACCTACTATCTTATCTTCGAGCTTACAGGAAAGAACGCAAACATTTTTCTGCTTGATGGAGAAAGAAAAATCATCTCAACGTTGAGAGAGGTTAAAAGCTCTGTAAGACCCCTTGAAAAAAACGATACTTACACATTTCCTCCACAGGAGAAAAAGGAGTTTCATCAGCTTCAGTTTGGAGAAGTAACAAGAGAGGGAATTGAGAAAAACCTCCACAAATTCGTTGCCGGGATATCCCCCTTAAACGCAAAGGAGATTGCCCATCTGTTTGAAAAGCTGGGAAGTCTTGAAAAAGCGTACGAAGAGTTCCTCAAGAAGCACCAATTATCAAATAGCGCTTACCTCTACTACGAAGAAGATAAGCCAAAGTACATGACAACGTTTCTCTACCAGTCGCTTGAGGGACTGAGGTTCAAAGAGTTCTCTAAAAAACTTCCCTACACAGAATGCTGGAAAACCTACTATTTAGAAAAGGTTGAAAGAGAAGAACTAAAATCACTGAAAAGAAAGCTTCTAAAGGATCTGGAAAAGAGAGTTGAAGCTCTTAAAAAAGAGCTCCAGTCTCTCAAAGGCAGAGAAGAACTCCTGAGAGAAGCCGAAGAGAACAGGAAATTAGGAGAGCTCCTGAAGTACAACCTGAACCTCATAAAATTAGGAGTGAAAAACGTAAAAATCTTTGACTATTACACCAATCAGGAAGTGGAAATATCTCTCGACCCGAAACTTTCTCCACAGAAAAATGTCGAAAAATACTTCTCAAAGTACAGGAAACTCAAAAGAAAGGTAGAACACGAAGAAACCTTGAGAAAAAAATTAGAAGAGGAGCTCCTTGAACTGGAATTTCTGAAGGAAACGATAAAGGAGAGAGAGACTCTGGAGGAGCTTCAGGATCTCATTCCGGAAGAGAAGAAAAAAGAGAGAAAGAAGAAAAGCTTTAAAATATATACCCTGCCCTCAGGAAGGAAGATTATAGTCGGTAGAAGCAGCAAAGAGAACGAATTCCTCTCCATGAAACTTGCGAATCCGTGGGATATCTGGTTCCACGCAAAAGAAATACCCGGCTCTCACGTCATACTAAGACTCAACAGAGAGGAAAAACCATCAGATGAGGACATTCTCCTATCTGCCGCTGCAGCAGCCTTCTTCAGTAAAGGAAAACAGTCAGGAAAGGTTCCGGTTGACTATACAGAGGCAAAAAACCTCAAAAAGCCAAAGGGAACACCACCTGGATTTGTAATCTACGAAAACGAAAGAACAATAGTCGTAAATCCAGACCTATTCTCTCCTCTCGCCAAAGAGTCTGAGAAGAGCTAAGAAAAGGTTGATCAAATCCAGATACAGAGCAAGAGCTCCAAAGAATGCGTTCCCCTCAGTGTAAGCCATCTCCTCAAGCTTCTGAATATCGTAAGCAGTCAACCCTAAGAAAACAAGAACAGTCACAACGCTAATTGCAATCCCGAGACCGGCAGACTTTACAAGGAAAATATTCAGAAGTGACGCAACAATAATACCGATTAATCCAACAAAGAGGTAAGTTCCAAATCTTCTGAAATCCACCTTTTTACTCATCGCAAGAAGAGCCATTATCCCGAAAAGAATAGAAGCAGAGAGAAATGCAGTGATAATTGATTTTCCTGTATATATGACCAGGATTGGAGCAAGAAGCACTCCCTCCGCTGCTGAAAAGAGGTAAAACGCCACTCCTGCAAGGAGACCATTATTTCTGAGAAGTCCCGTAGCAATCACAAGAACAAAAGAGAGAACTGCAAAACCTATAAATCCCAACTTACCAAAAGCAAACACAAATCCGGAAGTAAGAGCCAAATAGGATGTAATAGCTGTAAGCAATAAACCTAAGAACATGTTCAGAAAAACCTTTCCGAGAAAAGCATTAAAAGAAGTTACCTCTGTTCTCTCCATAACCACTGGATTTCTTTCAAACTCCATAGTTCCTCCTGATAATGAAAATTTCTATATTTAGAGTTTGTTTGAAATATATAGCCTTTTATCTTCATAGAAAAGAAAACTCTTGA
>CAJXJV010000039.1 GCA_913055135.1 uncultured Desulfurobacterium sp.
ACCGTGTCCACCCTGAACAAATATCTTTGCTCTATCTATAAACTGTGCCATAATTTCCTCCTGAAGTGTTTAGGACATTATGGAAATTAGAAATTTACCAACATGAAATCAACAGCAATAAATTTCGATTTAAAATTGGCTAAGATTTGAATGGGAGGAAATGGTGGATTTCGAGAAGGAAAAGCTCTTTGAGGAGAGATACCCTTCTTTTTATTCTCTACTTTCTTCCTTGGCTTATGGTGTGGAGGAAGGAAGATCTGAATGGGATGTGGTGAGAGAGGAAATTACTGATTGCGAAAATGCAAAGACGCTCCTTTTAGAGATAGAAGACTTCCTGAAGAATAGACCAGCCGACTTTGAGCATGTTGTTGGAGACGTTGCAAACTATTACTTTGACGATACTGATGATTTCCTGAGATGGATAGAACAGATTAAGAGATACATTCTTTCTTTAAAGAACAAGATATGTGGCTGAGGAAGAAAAGGAAGTGATTGATAATGAGCTTTACGACGTTTCAACTTTCTTAAATGAGCAGACTTGCTTTATTCAACGAAAGGATGGTTTTCGTTTTGGAACGGACACGTTTCTGCTTGCAGATTTTGTTAAACTGAAAGGCAGTGAAAGAATAATAGACTTAGGAACGGGTTGTGGTGTAATTCCTATTCTTCTCCTGAAGAAGTATTCGAGGATCAAAGCTTACGCTGTAGATGTAGTTGAAGAGAACATAGAGATTTCAAAAAAAAATGCCGAGATTAATGGAGTTTCTGAAAGGTTTTCTGCTCTGCATTTGAACGTAAAAGAAGTAAAAAAGGTTTTCAAATCGGGAGAGTTTGACGTTGTTATAACAAATCCTCCCTTTATTGAGGCGGGAAGGGGAGATATCGCCGAGGGGAACCACAGAGCGATAGCAAGGCAGGAGATAACTGCCAAGTTAGAGGATTTCATTGAGGCAGCGTCCTATCTACTAAAAAATAAAGGCAGGTTCTACATACTTCTTCCTGTTCAGAGATTTGTTGATGCAATCTCTCTGATGAGGGAGAAAAAACTTGAACCAAAGAGATTGAGATTTATTCATCCAGAACCCGGCAAAGAAGCAAACCTCTTTCTTTTAGAGGGAAGAAAGAATAGCGGGAAGGGAATTGTTGTGGAATCTCCTCTTGTTGTTTACAAAGACGCAAAAAAGAGGATTTATACGGAAGAAGTGGATAAAAAGTATAGTTCTTTTCTTCCAATCTTTCCGAATCAGCTATTATAATACTTACAGATACCCAATTCTAAAACCAAGGAGGAATCGATGATTAAGTTCGGAACTGATGGGTGGAGGGGCATAATTTCCAAGGACTTTACTTTTGACAACTTAAAAAAGGTCTCTCTTGCTCATGGAAAGGTTTTGAAAGAAGAAGGAGCTAAAAAAGTTGTTGTTGGTTACGATTTGAGATTTCTCTCTGAAGAGTATGGAAAGTTCGTTGCTGAGATCTTAGCAGGAATGGGATTTGAAGTTGTTCTTTCAAAAGGTTTCTCTCCAACACCGGCTGTTTCGTTTATGACAAAGTATGGAAATTTTGACAACGGAATAGTAATAACTGCTTCCCATAACTACGGGAAATACAACGGCTATAAAGTAAAAGAGTCCTTTGGGGGTGCAGCAAGAACGGAGTTTACAAAGAAAATTGAGGAGAAGCTACCAGAAGTAGAGAATCTGGAGGCTCCGAAAGGAGAGTACAGGGAAGAAGACATTACCACCCCTTACATTGAGGGAGTGAGGAACCAGCTGGAGCTATCTCTTTTCAAAGAGAAAGAAATTACCATTGTTCACGATCCAATGTATGGAGCTCAACAGGGACTCATGTTCAGAGCTCTTGAGGGAACGAAGGTTAATGTTACGGAGATTCACGCTTACAGAGACCCTCTTTTTGGTGGAAAGCATCCTGAACCGATTGTTGAGAAGAACATAACAGGTCTTATGGAAAAAGTGAGAGCTGTAAAGGCTGACATTGGTATAGCCAACGACGGTGATGGAGATAGAGTTGGAATAGTTGATGAAAACGGACGATTTGTAACTTCTCAGATAATTTATGCTCTTCTACTTCTCCATATAGTCAGGAATAAAGGTAAAAGAGACGGTGTGGTTGTAAAAACGGTTTCCACAGGTTATCTGGTGGACAGAATATGCAGGAAAGAGGGATTGGAGTTGATAGAAACTCCTGTGGGATTTAAAAACATTTCTGAAGTTGCAATGGAAAGGAAAGTTCTCTTTGGAGGAGAAGAGAGTGGTGGATATGCTCTGATGGAATACCTCCCCGAAAGAGATGGACTTCTGATGGGACTTTTAATTGTGGAAAAAATGATAGCAGAAGGGAAAAAAGTTTCTGAGCTGGTTGAAGATCTCTTTAACGAGTTTGGAACTGCCTATTACAAGAGAATAGACCTACCCGTTACGGAGAGGGAAAGGGAAGCCCTGGAAAGGCTTAAGCAGAATCCACCCGAAAAATGGGAAGAACTAAAAGTTCAGAAAGTTTTAACTATAGATGGTCTAAAGATCATTTTTGAAGATGACTCCTGGCTTTTATTCAGACCTTCAGGCACAGAACCTGTTTTCAGAGTATATGCAGAGACTTCTGAGGTTAAGAGAACAGAAGAACTTCTAAGTTGGGGTGCTTCTTTACTAAGAGCTTAAAAAACGTTTGTGGGAGGGAGAGATGGCAGATTATCAGTTTCAGGATAGACAACCGCAGGTAATGAAAGATAACGTTTACATCCTTGGTGAAGCCATAAAAAAAGCTCCTGAACTCAAAGGGGTTTCAACAGGAGTAAAGGGACTTGATGAACTCTTCTTTAAAGTTGAATGGGAGGATGGAAAGCCTGTAAAGAAACCTCTTGGTGGAATTCCGGAGTATGCAGTTGTAAACCTTACAGGAATGCCAGATACCGGTAAAAGTTTGATAGCTGAGCAGTTTACAGTTAAACAGGCTTCCCTTGGGCAGAAGGTTTGCTTTATTACTGTTGAAAGTCCTGCAGCTTTTGTTGCAGCTGGTTTAAAGCAGAGAGCAACTGCAATGGGAATAGATTTTGAAGAGATTGAAGATAACATTATCCTCATAGACGCTGCCAGCAATTCAAGATTAAGAGACGACATTCCAACGATGCTTGATACTCTTGCTTACGTCTATAGAACCTATCACTGTCACAGAACGGTGATAGATTCCATTACCGGTCTATACGAAGCCAAAGAGATGCTTGCTCGTTCTATCGTGAGGGCATTCTTCAACTTTATGAAAAAGTGGTACCAGACTGCAATTTTCGTTTCTCAGAAGAGAAGTGGACATGATGAGCTTTCAGCGGAGGCTGCTGGTGGATATGCTGTAGGACACATTGTTGACTGTACGATGGTTCTTTCAAAGGAGATTCTTCTCTCTCCAAGTAGAGCAAGAGCTTTTAAAAAAGAACTTGGAGATATACTGAGGCTTTTCAGGATTGATGGTTGCAGGCTCTGTGGACACGATACAAAACTGCATCTCATGGAAATTACAGAACTGGGACTTGTAGAAATAAAAGAACCTCTCGTTGAATACTTGAGAGGAGGAAGAAAGTAGAAGTGAGGTCTATTTCCCTTATAGGAGATGGAAAGGTTCAGGAGGATTCTGAACTTTATAAAGTTGCAGAAGAAGTGGGCTATTTAATAGCCAGGAAAGGTTATGTTCTTGTCTGCGGTGGGCTTTTTGGAGTTATGGAAGCTGGAGCAAAAGGTGCTAAAAAGGGAGGAGGTTTAACTGTTGGTATTCTCCCTGGATATGAAACCTTTTCAAATCCATATATCGATATAAAGATACCAACAGGAATGGGACAGGCAAGAAATGTACTGGTGATTTCAAGTTCAGACATTATCGTTGCAGTTGGTGGAAGTTACGGAACTTTAAGTGAAATAGGACATGCTCTTAAACTTGGTAAGGAAGTAATAGGATACAGAACCTGGGAGATAGAAGGAATAAAAAACTATGAGACGGCTGAAACTTTCCTCTCTTATGTTGATAGTGTTATTTAGTCTTTTAGAGAATGGTTATAAGCCAATCTTTGCAGTTCCTGTGAGGTGAGATTGAAGATAGTTTTATTGGGTTTTATGGGAAGTGGAAAGTCAACGATAGGAAAACTACTTTCAGAAAGGTTGGAAGTTCCATTTCTTGATCTTGATGAAGAGATTGTTCGAAAAACGGGATTGTCTATTCCTGAGATATTTTCAAGCTCAGGAGAGGAGAAGTTCAGAGAAATAGAGAGAGAGACTCTTATGGGTTTACTTTCAAAGCCTGAAAGTCTGGTAATATCAACCGGAGGTGGAGCTCCTGCTTACAAAGATAACATGGAGCTAATAAATAAGAATAGCATTTCTATTTACTTGAAAGCAGATTTTGAAAAGTTATGGAAAAGAATCTCTAAGGATAGTAATAGACCGCTTGTGACAGCTGGAAAAGAAAAGGTAAGAGAGCTCTTTGAAAGGAGAATCCCCTTTTACGAAAAGGCGGATATTGTTGTAAGGACTGATATCTTTACTCCAGATGAAACAGTTGAAAGGATTTTAAAGTTTATGCAGTTTTCGTTTCCTTAATCATTACGATTCCAAAAATGAACAGGACTAAAAAGAGAATTATTGCAGCAAGATATACAAGTATCACTTTTCCAACTCCTTTAAAAGTTTTCTGGCTTTAAAATATGCCGAAAAAGCCCAATATGCCCATACACCTTCAAGTATTGATCCAGCTAAAGCAAAAACAGGAGCCACAGGGTTATCCGTTTTCAACATTAATCCAACTGTTCCACCTCCAGTAGCTATAAGAAGATAAACAACAGTCTTAAAAGTATCCATATAAAATTCAAGTTTTTTCTCTACCGACCTATTCCTCATCTGCTTCATTAAATTTTCTTCCAGATCTTCCCAAGATCTATTGAAAAACTACACGTTACCTGGAAGAGAAAACTTCCAGTTTCTTCGTCAAAAACTTTCTCGTATTTGTTTCTTTCAAGCTTAAATACTCTCATCTTTTTTAAATCCGGATATACAATTGCATAATATTTAACTTTTTCTCTCTCATAGAGACTGAACTTTAAGTTTTCGTCCTTAAAAGCTGTTGACTTAGAAACAATCTCAAAAATGACTTCCGGCGGTGACTTGAGGTACTCTTCTACTCTTTTGCACACAACCACAACATCCGGCCTTACAACCGTATCTTCGTTAATTATCCAGTCAACTTCTAAAGCTACGGAACACTTCTGGAGGCAATCTGAAATTTGTTCTTCTATCTCTTTAGCTATTAGAAAAGCAATTCTCTGGTGTTTCCAGAACGGGGAAGGTGCCATAGCATAAGGGATACCCTCTATAAGTTCCCAGTCCCCTTCCCACTGGAAGTAGTCTCTGACAGTATAATGGGGTACATAATCTCTAACGGTGTTCACTATTTTCCCCTCTATTAGATTCTCCTCCAGATTTTCTCAAGGTCTATCGAAAAACTGCATTTTATTTGAAAAGTAAAACTTCCAGTTTCGTCGTCAAAAACTTTCTCGTACTTGTTCTTTTCAAGTTTAAATACTCTCATCTTTTTTAAATCCGGATATACAATCGCATAATATTTAACTTTTTCTCTCTCATAGAGACTGAACTTTAAGTTTTCGTCCTTAAAAGCTGTTGACTTAGAAACAATCTCAAAAATGACTTCCGGCGGTGACTTGAGGTACTCTTCTACTCTTTTGCACACAACCACAACATCCGGCCTTACAACCGTATCTTCGTTAATTATCCAGTCGACTTCCTGACAGACAAAGCAGCCTTCTGGACAGTTCTCAAGCTGTCCCTCTATCTGTCTTACCAGAATACTCATTACCCTTTGATGCTTCCAGAGTGGAGAAGGTGCCATAGCATACGGAATACCCTCTATAAGTTCCCAGTCCCCTTCCCACTGGAAATAGTCTCTGACAGTATAATGGGGTAAATAGTCTTTAACAGTGTTCATTTCTCTTCTCTCCCAAGGTTAACCTGCATTTTAATTTATGTTCTCTTTAACCTTTTTGAAAGGTAGAACCATCCAATAAGTGCCAGAATACCAGACATTAAAAGAAGGAGAATGTGGAAATAAAAAGCAACCGTTAAAGCATAATCAACTTTAACTCCTATTAGTGAGAATCCCCCAACAAGTCCTGCTTCGTAAGTTCCAAATCCTCCAAAGCTATGAATTGGCAAAATTGTTGTTACTTCTCCAAAGGTTGAAACAAAAACAGTTTTAAAGAAATTGAGATCTATTTTTCCTGCTTTGAGAATGAAGAAGAAGGAAACAAACTTGAATAGCCATGTCAGAAAAGAGTAGAAAAAGATTTTTCCAACAGATTTAAACGAAATAAAACTCTGAACAAAGGAGAAAACAGTTCCAATGATAAAGAAACGATTACGAAACCTTTTAAGTAATTTAAGTCCCAGGTAAAGAAAAACAAAAAGTATAGAAATGGTGATAATTGGAATCCAGAGAAGCTCTTTATTTCCAATAGCAACGAAGAGAACAGAAGCGAGGAAGAATAAAGAAAGAACAATGAGATCCAGTATCCTTACAAAGAGAAGAGCTACTGAGGAGATTGTTGCATCGACTCTAAAAAGTTTTTTAAGAATTATCGGGAAAGAGGCTTCTCCTGACCTGAAAGGGAGAACATTGTTAAAAAAGGTATGAACTCCCATAACAGCTGCAAGATCCGGGGTGGAAATAGATGAAAAGATAATATTGAACCTTTTAGCCCTGAAGATGTATGTGAAAAGATAGAAGAAAAGAGAGAAAATCAAATAAACTGGATCAAGATTCTCAAATATCTCTTTCAGCTTACTGAAGACATCAAACCTATACAGAAAGTAACCGAAAACAATCAGTATAAACGTAGGCAAAAATAGACTATTCTTCTTCAAGATTCACAACTCTCCCAACAACGTAAGGTTTCTTGTCCTGAGATTCAAAATAAATTCTCATCAGGATTTCGCTGATGATACCTGTCGTAAACATCTGGATTCCGGAAAGAATGAAAAGAACAGAGATAATTAAAAGGGGTCTTCCTCCTATTGAGTGCCCTGTCAGTTTAAGTCCAACAAGATAAAGAAACGGAATTAAACCTGCGAAGAAGAGAACCAATCCAAGTATTCCGAAAAAGTGAATTGGCTTCTGCATAAACTTTTTCAGGAACCAGATAAAGAAAAGATCTGCAAGAACCTTAAAAGTCCTTGAGATGCCGTACTTTGACTTTCCATAAATTCTCGGGTGGTGTTTTACAGGTATCTCTATAATCCTGCTTACAGAAGTAACTGTTGATGCAAGAGCTGGAATAAATCTGTGGAGCTCCCCATAAAGCCTTACCTTTTTTATAACGTCACTTCTGTAAGCTTTTAAGGTACAGCCGTAGTCGTGGATTTTTACTCCTGTCATCTTTCCTATTAGCCAGTTTGCAATCTTTGAAGGTAGTTTCCTTGAGATTGCAGCATCCTGTCTGTTTTTCCTCCAGCCGCTGACTACATCATAACCTTCCTCTATTTTTTCAAGGAGTCTTGGAATGTCCTCTGGATCGTTCTGAAGATCTCCATCCATTGTTACTATTACATCACCTGTGGCGTAGTCCATTCCGGCCATCATTGCTGGTGTCTGTCCAAAGTTTCTGGCAAACTCAATGACTTTTACTTTTTTATCCTTAGAAGCAATCTCTTCAAGTATTTCTCTTGTCCTGTCAATGCTTCCATCGTCAACGAATATTATCTCGTAGTCGTAGGGTATTTTCTCAAGTACTTCTTTTAACCTGTCATACAGAATTGGAACGTTCTCTTCCTCGTTGTAAACAGGAACAACAATGGAAATTTTCTTTACACTACCCATCTATCTTCTCCTTTGGATAGTTTGAGATTATCACAATACTATGCTTTGTAATCAGCTCTCTTTTCTTATCCCAGATGTAAAACTTTTCACCTTTAATTTTCCTTAACCTGTTTTCTCTCGTTACAATGACAACGGGAGTTTCAGAGTGGAGTAACTTTCTGGCTTTGTCAGAATTTATGTCTTCCAGTTTTCCTTTCCTGAAGTAATAGACAATTTCAGGACTTGTGTAGTCAAGGAAGAAAAATTTACACTCTTTACACTTTTTGGCAATTTCGTAGAGTTCCTTTCCGGCAGCAGGCTTAGCTCTGCAGTGTTCGAGGGATGGAAGTGTTACCCATTTGAACAAAAGCAGAGTTGTTATGAAACCGGCTGTGAAAACTTTGAGGTAATCCTTTTTGAGGAATACGAGAAAAGATGTTATCAATACAGGCAGAATAACCACAAGTCCTGTAGCTGGCCAGCCTTTGATTTTAAAGAAGATAACTGCTGCAACAGAAAGAACAATGAAAACAAAAGCTGTAACGTAAGCAGGAATTCTACCTCTGTACTTTAATAGATACCATGTAACAATGACGGCAAAAGCTGGAAAGGAAGGAAGAAGGTAGTGAGCAAGCTTAGTGTGGGCGATCTGAAAGAATCCAAAGACTGTGAAGAACCAGACAAGGGAGAAGTTGAGAATGTTGTCTGTAATTGATTCCTTTTCTTTAAACACCCTGTAGAGAGCAAACGGGAAGAAGAAAGCGTAGGGAAGATAGAGCCAGAAGTAGTTTGCCAAGTAGTACCACCACTCAGTTGGATGACCCGGAACTTTTGAGGTAAATCTGTGAATGTTGTGGAAGATGATAAAGTCTTTAAAGAACTGATAGCCGTGCTTTTTCAGTATTGCAACGTACCATGGAGCTACGATGAGAAGGTAAATACCAAAGCCTTTCAGCCAGGGAATCGCCTTGAGGGTTTTCAGTAGATCTCTTCTAAGGATGAGGTAGATAATGGCAATGAGACCCGGAAGGGCAAGACCAACGGGACCTTTGGTTAATGTTGCAAATCCAGAAGATGCAAAGGCTAATAAATAAAACTTTTCGCTCTTTCTGTGGTAGCCTTCAAAAAAGAAAATAAGTGAAGCAGCCATAAAGAAAGTAAGGACAATATCTGGCATTGCAACAGATGCCATAACGATGAAATCTAAAAGTGAAAGGAGGACAAGGGAGCTCCAGAATGCAAAATCCCTTCCTTTCCACTTTTGTAGCCACCAGTAAAGGAGAAGGGCTGTCAAAACTCCAAAGATGGAAACGAAAAATCTACCTCCAAACTCATTGACTCCAAATATTTTGTAGCCAAGAGCAATGAGCCAGTAAACTAAAATAGGCTTGTCAAATCTGTATTCATAGTTGTAGTAGGGAG
>CAJXJV010000040.1 GCA_913055135.1 uncultured Desulfurobacterium sp.
CTCTCTCTTCATGTGGCTTTACTTTTCACTTCTAATTCACTTAAAGTTTGATAAAGAGTTTGCAAAACTAAAGAACATTTTGACCCTGATTGGTGGTTTAGTAGTTCTTTTTACATTCCTTGGAGTCAATTTCCTATTTGGGGGAACTCATGGTTTCTAAAGCGCTGAAATCTGTTAAACTGTTTGGGATTCTTACTCTTCTCTTTTTCGTTTCAGCGTTTTCCGTGGTCTCAATGTCTGATAGGATGATCCACGAAACGGATGTATTAAAGCTCTTCCAGGATTTTTCACTTCCGTTAAAACTCTCAATTCTATTTCTTGGGGTTGTTTCTCTTTTGATTTCGATTCAAACCATCTATTGCAATCTAAAACGAAAGAAAGTCTCCTTTTTCTTTCATCTGGTAACGGGAATTACTCTTTTTCTCATCCTCTCTTTTCCTTTCTGCACGAAAACAGAAGAGTTCTATCTCTACCCCGGAAGTTACGTAAAGACTGGAAAAACTGTTGTTGCCTTAGAGGATTTAAGGTTTGATAGGAAAACGATGAACATAACTGGAAATTTCTGGCTCAAAAATGAAAATGGAGAGGTAAGAGGCAATGTTTCCTACAACTCGCCACTCCTTTCAAAACTTGGAAACGTCTGGATTGAAGACGTAAGGTTTGAAATGGGGATTCCTGTTGTTGAAGTGAAATTCATGAAATTTACGATTCTTCCTTATCTGCTTCTTATTTTCAGTACACTAACGGTGGTCTTACTTCCATTTGTGATGTTGTGATAAAGCTCAGCAGTGGTAGTTATTTGTCTGCTGGAGTGTTTCGTTGGGCAATTATATCCAGCAAACTGAGCTGTTGTTTTTTTAATGGTTTAATCTTTCGATTTATGATTCTTTCGTTGCCTGTAATTTTTCCTGTTATAAGTGGAGAACCTACTTCATGAGCTTTTATATTTCTTTGAACCATCTTCTGACTGTAATTTGCATAACAATATTTACAGGCATGTTTGCAGGTATTATAGGCACCAATGTCAATACTTTCCACACATCCACACGCACTTCTTTGATTTTTATCCTTTGATGCAGAAATTGGAAAGCCAAGAATTCGGGATATAAGTTCATCATCTATGCATTTTCCATGCTTTATCCCGAATTCTTCAAGATCTATATCTTCAGCACACGATTCTATTTTCAAACCATAACTTTCTGAAATTTCAGCCAGATTCTTGGCAAGTATCTTTTTCTGATGAACGTTGAAATCCTTAAGACAAATATCCTTCATATTATTCTGACATTTCTTATACATGTCGATAAAACTTATTATGCATTTATTCGTATGCTTTGAGAGCTTACTTGCGAGATATTCAAACCATTTGACGTGGTAATTTATGTCAAATTTATCCGTAAGAAATATAGGGTCATATCTCCAGATGACTTTATGTTTTCCTATCTTCTCCGACAATTTTATAAATGTTTCGATAACTTCCTCTTTTGCTGGAACATTCTTTTCAATAGAAGAATCGTAAGATGTAATTGTAAACTGGAAATAATATTTATATCCCATCCTGTCTATCAGATGTAATTTTTTTAGAAGAGGAGCAGGATTTTTTGACCAGAAAACGATGCATTCAACAACATCCGGTGAGAGAACAATCTTGAAAATTTGACGAGCATTAAATGGATTTCTTACATATAAAAAACCTTCCTGAAGACGACGAATAAACCAATCGGAATAAAATGCCGGTATATCGGTTCTCCTGCTTGCACTTATTATCATAACCTGTTCTATTTTTTCTGGTATAGGAGAACACCGTCTTTGTAGCAGATGGTTTTGGTTTTATTCAAATATCAAAGAGAAATCAAATTCAAAGTTACACTTTCCGAGGTCAAATTCAACTTTTTCATCTGTAGCATCGCAGACCTTAATGTATCTTCCGTTTTCTAATTTATAGACTCTCGCAATTTTATCTTCCGGATCAACGATAACGTAGTATTTTACTCCCTCTCTTTCGTAAAGCCTAAACTTGATTTCCCTGTCTTTTAAAGCTGTGGACTTAGAAAGGACTTCAAAAATAAGTGATGGCGCTTTTGTTATGTATGGTTTCTCTCCTGGTTCATAACAGATAACTAAATTATCAGGTTGAACTATTGTATCGTCGCTTATTTTCCAGTCAACCGGAAGAAGAACCGTGCACTCTTTACATTCCTTTAACGACTCTTTGAGCTGCCACGCGATATTATTACTTATCATCTGGTGTTTCCAGCCCGGAGAAGGAGACATTGCGTAAGGAATACCTTCTATAAGTTCCCATCTTCCTTCCCAGTTCTTATAATCTTCATAGGTGTATCTTGGATATTCATTTAAACCGATTATTCCCACTGTTTTTCTCTCCTCAATCGGTATTTCATTTTGAATATAATTTCTTTATCCTGTATTAACAACTTTTAACTTTAAAGCGTGGTGGAGGATAGAGTGTACACTGTAACCGAAGAGAGGGAGCTCCAGAAATTAACTGATGAACTCCTGAAGCTCTTAGAAGGGAAAAAGAAGGATTACTGGAAAAAACTCTCGACTGAAGAGGCAAGAGAGTTAGCCGAAAAGCTGAGAAAAGTAATCAGATACCATGACTATAAATACTACGTTCTGGCAAACCCTGTAATTTCGGATTACCAGTACGATAAGCTTTTCCATGCCCTTGAAGATTTGGAAAAAGCTCATCCTGAGGTAGTTACTCCAGATTCTCCAACTCAGAGGATTGCCCCCGCATTCACAGGTGAGTTTGAAAAGGTCAAACACCTTGCAGAAATGATCTCTTTGGAGAATACATACTCTCCAGAAGATTTGAGAGAGTGGGATCATAGAGTTAAACAGCTTCTTGGAAAAAATGAGGTTGAATACATTGTTGAACCAAAGTTTGACGGTGCAAGCATTGAGCTTGTCTATGAAGATGACCTTCTCCAGAGGGGTGTGACGAGAGGAGATGGAATTGTTGGTGAAGATATAACAATGAACATAAAGACGATAAAGACCATACCTCTGAGAGCTCCCTTTTCTGAATACGGCATAAAGCGTATTTCAATCCGTGGTGAAGTGATAATGCCAAAGAGTGTTTTTGAAAGGCTCAATAAAGAGAGAGAAAGACAGGGATTAACTCTCTTTGCGAATCCGAGAAATGCGGCTGCAGGAACTCTGAGGCTTAAAAATCCGTCGGAAGTTGCAAAAAGAGGTCTTGACTGCTACACATATCAAATACTCTACTCTGAGCCAAAGAAACTTTGTGATGATATTAAAACCCAGTCTGAAGCTCTCAAACTTCTTGCAGAGTGCGGTTTTAAGACTCCTCACATTCAAAAGGTCTGTAAAGATATCGATGAAGTTATTGAAACGGTTCTTCAGGCTCAGGAAGAAAGAGAGTTGTGGGACTTTGAAGCAGATGGAATGGTTGTAAAAGTTAACGATATCTGTGCCTGGAATAGTTTAGGCGAGACAATGCATCATCCACGGTGGGCTGTTGCCTATAAGTTCCCTGCAAAGCAGGCTGTTACAAAACTGATAGACGTTGTGTGGCAGGTTGGAAGGACAGGAGCTCTAACTCCTGTAGCTTCATTAGAGCCTGTAGAAGTTGGAGGAGTGATTGTTTCAAGAGCATCACTTTTTAACCCCGATTTCATCAAACAGAAGGATATTAGAATTGGCGACTATGTAATTGTTGAAAGAGCCGGCGAAACGATTCCTTACATCGTTGCTCCTGTAAAGGAGAGGAGAACTGGAGAGGAGAAACCAGTAGAGGTTCCCGCTCACTGTCCGGTCTGCGGAGCTCCGATTGTTAAAGAGTTAGACGAAGCTGTTCCAAGATGTCCAAACATCAACTGTCCAGCTCAGTTGAAAGAACATCTCATCTACTGGGGAAAAGTCTTAGACATAAAAGGTCTTGGGGAGTCAACTGCAAACATCTTGCTGAAAAAAGGTCTCGTCAAATCGATTTCAGAGCTCTACTACCTTAACAAAAATGACCTAATAAAACTTCCAGGATGGGGAGTTAAGAAGACAGAGAACTTACTGAAACAGATAGAAAAGTCGAAAGAAGCTCCATTCTGGAAAAAGCTAACAGCTCTTGGCATAAGACACGTTGGAGAGAAAACAGCTCAACTTCTTGCCCAGAAGTTTAAGGATATAAACGAGCTTATGAATGCTTCTTTCTCTGAGCTTGCCTCTATTCCGGGTATTGGACCAATTACAGCAACCAGCATAAAGAATTTCTTCAAGGCTGAACAGAACGTTGAAATGATTAAAAAGCTTGAGGAAGCAGGCTTTTACTTCAGAAGAACAGAAGAGGAAGAAAAGGAAAAAGAGCTTCCTCAGCCCCTTGCAGGACAGAACGTCGTATTTACCGGAGAGCTTGAACACTTCACAAGGAAAGAAGCTCAACACATCATCAGCCTTTTAGGTGGAAATCCTACAAACTCCGTTACGAGGAGGACAAGTTTTGTTGTTGTAGGGGAGAACCCCGGTTCAAAGTTTGCAAAGGCTCAAAAGCTCGGCATTAAGATACTAAACGAAGAAGAGTTCTTGAGGATGCTCAAGGAGTTTTCAAAGGATAACCCTGAGGTTAAGGAAATCTTAGAGGAGAAAGGACTCCTCTAAGGCTTTTGGGCTGTGTTTAAACTCTTTCCAACAGCATATTCAAGGTCTGCAAGAGCTCTGTTGTAGTCTGCAAGGGCTGAGTTTAAATAACCCTTAGCCTTTACATAGTAGGCGATTGCATCTGTTACCTCTGTGGAAGTTCCAACATGCTCTCTATAACGTTCCTTGGAGTCTCTCAGGAGCTCCTCTGCCTCTTCAACCATCTTTTTCGCAGTTCTAATTCTTGCTTCTGCTGCCTTTAGAGCTGTATAGGCAGAGATAACCTGAAGCCTTACTAAATCCTTAGCCTTCTTAATTGAAAGTTCAGCTTTCGCCTTTTGCGCCTTTGCTTCTTTTACCTTCCAGAACCTTTGAGCTCCTTCAAAAATTGGAAACTGAACAGCTATCCCAACAGCAGTCCTGTCAAAGTTTCCGTTCATTGGATACTGGTCAGTTCTATCGTAGGAAAGACTGAGAACAACGTTTGGAAGAAACTGGGAATAGGAGAGCTTCACACCGTAATTTGCACCCTTCTTCAGTTTTTCAAGATACTTAAGGAGGGGTCTATTCTCAAAAGCCGCTTTAAGAAGCTCCTTTTCGGTAAAGTTGCTATGTAAATATTTAAGTTCTCCCACCTCAACTTCTATATCACTTCTTCCAGCATCACTCCTCAACTTCTCAAGAGCAACCCTGTAAGCTCTCTTCGCATTTTCAAGCTGTTCTTCAGCATCTCTAACGCGCACTTCTGCTTCAAGGAAATCTCTCCTTGGAACGATTCCCTCATCAAAGAAGGCTTTAACATCTTTTAGATGTTCCTTTACAGCTTTCAGATAACTTTCTGCTATCTCAACGGCTGACTTAGCTTCGGAAAGAGTATAGTAATCTTTCTTTATCTCTGTCAGAACTTTTAAAACTGTCTCCTGAAACTGATAAAAGGAAGCAGTTTTGAGTTCTTCTTTCATCTTTAAGTTGTAGGTAAGCTTTCCTCCGGTAAAGAGTGGCTGTGTAAGATTGAGGTTCAAAGTGTAAAAGTTCTTTTCCATAATTGAGAATTCCATTGGAGAAAGCCCCGGAAGACTCATCGTATAGGCTGGAACATCTGAAAGAGAAGTTTTTGTATATTGGAACTTCACAGTAGGCAGGAATCTTCCAACAGCTTCTTTGAACTGGTAATTTGAAATCTCTCTCTCCCTTTTCGAGATTTTGATTTCAGGGTTGTTCTCAGCTGCAATCTTTAAGAGAGATTTTAAGTCTTTAACTGTCTCAGCCATTGACAGGGATGGTATTAGAACCATCAGAAGAAGTAGCTTCTTCAATTTTCTCCTCCATCAAAAGAGCAGGGATTAAAGTTAAAATACCGCAAACGCTTGCAAAGAAAAAGGCATCTCCAAAAGAGTGCCAGAATGCGTGCTTTTGAAAGAACATTCCAACAAAGGCTTTAGCTTTTTCACTGAGAAGAGATTCCGGTGTTGACCGGAGGTAATAAAGATACCCTTTAAGCTTTGCAACAAACTCTGTAAACTGCGGTGAGTACCAGGAAGATTTCTCAGCCATCCTGAGAAGATGTCCATCTTGAGAAGAGATGAGGATGTGAGTCGATATCGCTGTACCAACGCTTCCGCCAACAAGCCTTAACAGATTCTGAAGCGCTGAAGCCTGCCTTAAAAAATCTCCTTTAAAGTTTCCAAGTGACACTTGAGAAAGTGCAGGAAAAAAGAAGCCCATTCCCATTCCCCAGGGAAGAAGGAGAAGAATTATCTGGCTCTTTCCCATTGCCAGGTCAAGTCTGCTTTGAATGTGGGTTCCATAGATAAAAATTATAATGCCCATGATGATTGAGGTTTTATGGCTTATGATTTTTCTGTCCATGAGAATTCCAGAAATCATGCTAACAACTCCAGTTGCAGCGGCAGGCCAGAAGAGAATCTCCCCGGCATCTATGGTGGGAAATTCCCTGAGTTTCTCCAGATAGAGGGGAAGGAGAAAGTAAGAAGCATAGACACCCATTCCAAAAAGAGTAAGTGACAGAACAGGATATCGGAAAAATTTGAACTTAAAGAGATTCAGGTTTACAAGTGGATTTTCAACTTTTAGCTCAACAAAAATAAAGAGAATGGAGGAAACAAAGAATGTGTAAAGAAGGATAATTGTCTTCTCATCACTCCATCCCCAGTCGTTTCCCTTAGATAGGGCTGTAATAAGCGAAGAGAGGGAAATAGCCAGGAGAGTAAATCCCAAAACGTCTAATTTTCCATTCTCCTCATGCTCTTTTCTATCATCTTTCATTAGGAGTGTGAGGAGGTATACAACAAGAATTCCTGGAAGGAGGTTGACGTAGAAGACCCATCTCCAGTCAAGATGTTCAGTTAAGTACCCACCAAGCGTCGGACCAAGAGAGGGTCCAAAAGTGGCTCCAAGGGCAAACATCCCCATTGCCATCCCTCTTTTCTCAGGAGGAAAGAGCTCAAAGAGTAAAGCCATACTCATTGGAACGGCTATTCCCTCCCCAACCCCTTGAAGAACCCTTCCAAGAATCATTGTTTCGAGGTTCGGTGCAATTCCGCAGAGTGCACTCATCAGTGTGAAAAGTCCTATTCCCAAAAGGTAAGTATTCCTGTGTCCTAATTTTCCTCCAAGCCATCCAACGACAGGCATTGCAACTGCAGAAGCTATCATGTAAGAAGTAATTACCCACTGAATATCGTCTGGCTCTGCTTCAAAGGCACTCATCATGTGGGGTAGGACAATATCAACAATTGTCGTATCAAGGAGAGTCATGAACATTCCGGCAACGATTAATGCTGAGAGGAAGTAAACCTTTCTATCCACAACTACCTCTTTTCAATATAAACAGTAACGTTGGTTCCAGGCTTTATACACCTTAGAGGAACATCTTCGAGCTCAATCTTTACAGGAATTCTCTGTGTTACCCTTGTGTACTCACCCTGAGATGTATCCCTTGGAATCAACGAAAAGATTGAACCTGCAGAAGTACCAATTGAAGAGACCTTTCCCTTAAAAGTCTCCTTGCAGGTTTCAAGCTCAGCTTTTACTCTACTACCAACCTTTATATCTCTGACTTTATCCTCTTCAACCCAGGCAAGAACATAAAAGCTCTCGGGATTGTAAACGGAATAAACAGGAAGACCCGGAGAAACAAAGTCCCCTTCCTCTTTCCACTTCTTTGCTATAAATCCTTTTACAGGAGATTTCACAAGAGAGTGGGAAAGGAGAATCCTGACTTTTTCAAGTTGGTGTTCTGTTGACTTTATCTCCTCTTCAAGTTGCTGTATAGAGTAGTTTAACTCTTCAATTCTTTTAAGGTCTGCCTTTGAGATTTTTATCTGTTCCCTCAGGCTTTTTATCCTATCTTTAAGCTCTTCCTGCTGTTTTTTAACAATTTCGATCCTGTTCTTTAAAGCTTTCGCACTCTTTAAATTCTCTTTTGCAACCTGAAGACGGGCTTTAGCTGCTTCAAAGCTGTGGAGTGCCTCTTTGTATTCCAGTTCCACTTCTTCAAACTGTTCACGTGAAATTACCCTTCTCTGGTAAAGCCTGCTGTACCTCTCATACTGGTTCTTCCAGTGATCAAGAGAAACTTTTGCAGCTTCAACCCCTTTCTCGGCAGCCCTTACTTCACTCCTCGCCTTTTCAACAGAGGTTTCATAGTTGGTTTTTTCTAAAAGCTTCTGATGTTCTAACTGCTGTAATTTTTTCTCTAAGGCTTTTAAATTCTCTTGATTTATTTTCACGCTTGCAGGAATCTGCTCCTTTAACCTACTCAGTTTCCTTAGAAGTTCTTCTCTCTTTATCTTCAGACTTTCAAGTTTCGCCTTTAAAGCATCTACATCCTTCCTGTAGATAGAATCGTCAACTTTAAAGAGAGGTTCTCCCTCTTTTACAGGTTCGTATTCTCTCTTAAAGAGCTTTATTACTTTCCCTGAAACGTCCTGGGTAGAAACAGAAACAACATCTGCCATCTGAAATGCATCATCAGTAATGACATAAACATAACGTAGGTAGAAGTAGTAAAAGAGCCAGAGAGTTACCAACCCTATGAGAAAAATTCCCACTAAAGAAAAAAGTTTCCTCATGATTTCACCTCTTTGAATATTGAATCACTGTTCAGTATATTGAAAGCATAAATCAGATTCTAATTTCTGTCAAGAAGTTGTGTGAGAACCACTTCCAAGACGAACCCTTTAACCTCTTCCAGTTTCATATCTATAAAACCTCTTAAACGAAAGCAGTCAATGTTTACAAGGACACTTGAAATAAGAAGGAATATCCCCTCCGGATTTAACCTCTTAAACGTTCCCTCTTCAATTCCCCTTTCAACAACTTTTGAAAGCTTCCTGACATAATCTCTATACCACTCAGATAGGTTGAACCTTTCCGTATCTATGATAAACGAACTTCCCAGCTCCATCATGAATATTTCAAAAAAGTCCTGTTCTTTAGAGAAAAAATCAACAACGGTATTAACGTAAACTTTTATAGCTTCAAGAGGTTTCTTTCCCTTAACAGCTTCTTCTA
>CAJXJV010000041.1 GCA_913055135.1 uncultured Desulfurobacterium sp.
CTTGTAGTTGCTCGTGTGGACTTTCAAGATTAGTCCAGTGTTCTCGTTAATTGCGTTCTCGTAGTCCCGGAGATGGGTTTTATTGGTAGTTCCAACCTCTTTTAAAATTGCTCCACTCTGAGCCATAACGTCCGGGATTCTGAAAGAACCTCCAATCTCTATAAGCTCTCCCCTTGAAACTATTACCTCCTTTCCCCTTGCAAGGGCGGAGAGAACTAAAAGAACTGCACCAGCGTTGTTGTTAACTACACAGACATCTTCAGCTCCTGTTAGCTTCTTCAAAATCCACTCTAAGTTTCTGTACCTGAGACCTCTCTTTCCTTTCACAAGGTCATACTCAAGGTTTGAGTAGCCAGTTATAATCCACTTCAGGTGCTCTGCAACTTCCTCTGAGATTGGAGCTCTTCCAAGGTTCGTGTGAAGGACAACTCCAGTTGCGTTTATAACTCTATGGAGCTTGGGAGAAACAAGTTTTTTGAGTTCCTTAGCAATTTCTCTTTTTATTACTTTTTGGTCTACTTTTGCAATCCTGCCTTCAACTATTCCTTTTCTTACTTCATCAAGAACATTCCTTATAGCTTCAACCAGAAGAACCCTCGGGTGATTACCCAAAATCTCAAGAAGGTTTTCATCGTTTAGGAAAAGGTCAACCCTGGGAATCTGCCTCAGTAGTTCTCTACTCAAATAAGTCCCCTTACAAAAGATACAACCCCAAGGAGAGAAAACTTAACAATAAGGTTTGGAAAGAACCCAATAATCAATATAGCAAGTGTTGAAAGACCTATTACTGCATAGTCTCTGACGTTGTACGAGACAGAAAGGTCGCTCTCTCCCCTCATGAAGGCATAGACAAGTGGTTTAGGTAGAAGTAGAGGGACATTAAACTTGAAAGAACTACAGCAAGTGCAAGGGTTATAAATCCTTCTCTTAAAAGTGCAGTAAGGAGATAAAACTTAGCCCAGAAACCTGCAAAAGGAGGAATTCCTGCCAATGACATAAAAATAACTACAGCAGAAAGAGCTAAGAAAGGACTTTTTTTGTAAAGTCCACCCCAATCTTCTGCACTTTCACCTTTGAGACCTTTTGTTGTCAGGAGAGAAAGCATTCCAAAAGCTGCAAGTGTTACAAAAACATAAACAAAAAGGTAAAAGAGAACGACAAAAGAAGCTAAAGCCGGAACTGTAACAAAAGCTGCCAGAATTACTCCCGTATGGGAAACTGCCGAGTAGGCAAGCATTCTCTTCAGGTTGTTCTGGTTGAGAGCTAACAGAGCTCCAGCAAACATTGTAACAACTGCCACCAATTCGATGGCAGGAGTCCAGTTTTTGGCAAATGAAACAAAGACGGGAAAGAAAAGCCTCAAAAATGCTACAAAAGAAGCAACTTTAACGACTGCACCCATGAAGGCTGTAACTGGAGTCGGAGCTCCATGATAAACATCCGGAACCCATGCATGAAATGGAACTGCTCCTGTCTTAAAGAGGAAGGCAACAGCTACAAGAGCTATTGAAAATAGAAGTGCAAGGGTTACACCATTCTTATTTACAAGCTCTGAAACACCATCGTAGGTTGTTACTCCTGTTAAACCGTAAAGGATTGCAAAGCCATAAACCAGAATTGCTGCACCAACAGAACCCATTATGAAGTACTTAAGTGCTGCCTCTTTTCCTCTGTAATCGTCCTTAAAGAGCGCTACGAGTATATAAACAGAAATTGACATTACCTCTAAGGAGACAAACAGAGTAGAGAACTCGTTTGCAGCTACAAGGAGCATTCCACCAAGAAGTGCAAAGAGAAGTGTGTAGTAGTACTCTCCTTTGTACTTCAGTGAGAACTTCTCAATGTAGTTATGGCTTAGAAGAACTGCAAAAATTCCAGAGATTAAAAGAAGCAACTGTGAAAGAACAACCATTAAATCTTTCCTGATAAACCCATTAAAAGCAAGGTTGGACTCCATAGACACCGTTCCAGAGGTCAGGAGCATGGTAATCGCAATAACAACTATTGACAGGTTTGAGAAAAAGGAGTTCTTCTGCCTATCGGAGATAACAAGGTCTATCACCATCATCAAAAGAGCAGAAATCAGAAGAAAACCTTCAGGTAACATAAGTTCAAGGTTTAGATTCATCACTACACTCCAGCTACCTTTAGTATTTCTGAAACGTAGTTATGGAAGAATCCCATTATAACTTCCGGGAAAAATCCAAACCAGACAACTAAAATTGCTACAAATGAAAGAGTTAAAAGTTCTCTCAAATCTATATCCTTGAAAGACTTAACTTTTGGTTCCAGGAAGAAAACGTTCCTGTACATATAAAGCATATATGCTGCCCCAAAAATCACTCCAAGAGCCATCAAGACTCCAACCCACTTTGCAGCTTTGAGCCCTCCTAAGATAGTCAAGAATTCACCGATGAAAGAGCTCGTTCCCGGGAGCCCGACAGAAGCCATTGTAAATACCATTGCAAGAACCGCTAACTTCGGAGCAAACTCCGTGAGACCTCCCATCTTTGAAACATTCCTCGTATGAAGCCTTTCGTAAATGATTCCAACCACTATAAAGAGAGCAGCACTTACAAATCCGTGGTTTAGCATCTGGAATATTGCACCCTCAATTCCCTGAGCGTTTAGAGAAAAAAGACCTATCATTACAAATCCCATGTGGGAAACAGAACTGTAAGCAACTATCTTTTTAACGTCCTCCTGAACAAGGGCAACAAGGGCTGTGTAAATAATAGCAATTACTCCCAGGACAAAGATAACAGGTGCGTAAAGCTTGTAGGCATCTGGAAAGAGTGGAAGGGAGAACCTCAGAAATCCGTAAGTTCCCATCTTGAGGAGGACACCGGCAAGGATGACACTTCCAGGAGTTGGAGCCTCAACGTGAGCATCCGGAAGCCATGTGTGGAATGGCCAGATTGGAACCTTAATTGCAAAGGCGATAAAGAAAGCCCAGAAAAGCCACTTCTGGAGCTCTAACGGAAGGTGAAGTCTGGTAAATTCAACTAAGTCAAAGGTATAATTGCCAGTAACGTGACCGTGAGCCACAAACAGAACAATAAGTCCAACCAGGAGAAAAATACTACCTGCAAAGGTGTAGATGAAAAACTTCAAAGCCGAGTAGATCCTTCTCTCTCCGCCCCATATTCCAATAATCAGAGCCATAGGGATGAGCATAGCTTCCCAGAAAATATAGAAGAGAACAAGGTCGAGAGAGACAAAAACTCCTATCATTGCAGTCTCAAGCATTAAAAGCAATGAGTAAAAGAGCTTCCTTCTCTCCTGTATGTAGTTCCAGGCAGAAGGAACCGCTATAAAGGTTATAAGTGTAGTCATGAAAACCATTATGAGGCTGAGACCATCAACACCAACCTTGTACATTATCGAAAAATCAGGAACCCAGCTTCCATAGTCCAGGAACTGAAAACCGCTCTTATTCGGTTCAAAATTTGTCATCATGTAAAGGGTCAGGAGAAAATCAACCCCTGTAAAGAGGAAAGCAATCCACCGTACCCTTGTCTCGCTTCTACACAGAGCTACAAGCAGAGCTCCAAGAAGAGGTAAAAAGAGAATAACACTCACCATCAATCCACCCCTACGTTAGCCAGATGATTATCATAACGATTAAAGTTCCAGCAACAAGGTAAGCAACATAAGTGTTTACAACACCTGTCTGAGTGATTCTCAGGATTTCTCCAGACCACCTTGTAAGGGAAGCAACTCCGTTAACAATTCCATCAACGATATACCTATCAACAAAGTTAAGGAAGCTACCAAGTCCAAAACCTGTTCCTCTGATAAAGAGGAAGCTGTAGATCTCGTCAAAGTAGTACTTCCTGTAAACAAGTGTATAAATTGGTCCGAAGATGGAAGCAATCTTTTCAGGTGAAATTTTCTTCCAGAGGTAGATATATGCAGCGATGAAGAGACCTCCTGCTGAGAGAAGAACCGTTAAAGAAATCAATCCAAGCTCAATTCCATGGGAAACTTCCTCAACATGGTTTGGAATTGATGTTGACAGGAAGTGTTCAAACCAACCTTCAAGGAATCCTGCAAAAACAGAGGGGATTGCAAGTCCAATTAGAGGAACGGTTATAGTCCATGGAGATTCATGAAGATGCTTCCTTGTCTCTTCGTCAAACCTTTCTTCTCCAAAGAAAACAAGGAATATGAGTCTTCCCATGTAAAGAGCCGTCAGAAATGCTCCAGCAGTGAGGAAGAACCAGAAAATATGGTGTTCATTCGCAAATGTTGCACCAACGATTTTGTCTTTACTGAAAAATCCAGCTAAAGGTGGAATTCCAACAAGGGCCAAGGTGGCAATTACAAAAGTAATTGCAGTAACTTTCATATACTTGTAAAGTCCTCCCATCTTTCTTACGTCCTGCTCTCCTCCCATTCCATGAATCACACTACCAGAACCAAGGAAAAGCAAAGCTTTGAAGAAAGCATGAGTAAAGAGATGGAACATTGCGTATATGTAAGCACCAACCCCAAGGGCTGCAAACATGTATCCAAGCTGCGAAAGGGTTGAGTAAGCAAGGATCCTTTTTATATCAAACTGTGTAAGTCCAACTGTTGCAGCTCCAAAAGCAGTTATAACACCAATAACCCCAACAACTGGAAGTACGTAACCACCATCGTAGATCGGTGCACATCTTGCAACCATGAAAACTCCAGCAGCAACCATCGTGGCAGCATGGATAAGGGCTGAAATCGGAGTTGGACCCTCCATCGCATCCGGAAGCCATGTGTGGAGTGGAAACTGGGCAGACTTACCGACTGCACCACCAAGCAGGAGAAGACCGATTAGAGATAGAACACCCGCTGAAACCGTATTGACGTTTGAAAATACCTGGTGGAAATCAAGTGTTCCAAAAGTCCAGAATATCGTAATAACTCCAAGAATAAAGAGGAAATCTCCAACCCTGTTCATCAGGAAAGCCTTTATTGCTGCATTAGCAGCACTCTTTTTCTTATACCAGAACCCGATTAAGAGGTATGAAGAAAGTCCAACAGCCTCCCATCCAAAGAAGAGTTGAAGGAAGTTTGGCGAGAGGACGAGAGCAAGCATTGAGAAGGTAAAAAGTCCAAGGTAAGCAAAGAACCTGTCGTATCCAGGATCATCATGCATATAACCAACAGAGTAAAGATGAACAAAGAAAGAAACAGTAGTTACAACAACTAACATTATCGCTGTTAAGGAGTCAACGTATCCACCAAAACTTGCAGAAAGTCCTCCCGAAATCACCCAGTTGAACCAGTTTTCCTGAATGACCTCTCCATGAAGAACCTTAAAGAGCAGGTAGTAGGAAATCAAAAGGGATATTCCAACAGCCGTTACTCCTATATAGTCCGACTTCCTGACAAACCAGCTTACTTTAAACATTGAACCAAGTATCCCGCTAAGGAGAAAGGAAAAAAGCGGGAACAGAACTAAAAGTAGCGTTATTTCCATACCTACCACCTCAGCCTTGAGAAGTCTTCAGTGTTAACACTTCCTGTTAGCCTATAGAGTGCAACAACTATTGCAAGTCCAACTGCAGCCTCAGCAGCAGCAACCGCAAGGACAAAAAAGACAAAGACCTCTCCAAAGAGGTTTTGGTGGAGTTTTGAAAACCCAACCAAGAGAACGTTTGCACTGTTTAGAATAAGTTCCAAGGAGAAGAAGAGCGATATAACATTCCTTCTCGCCACAATTCCAAAAATCCCTATCCCAAAGAGCAGAGCACTCAGTATAAAAAAGCCAATTGGAGACATTAGCTATCCCTCCTACCAATTGCAACTGCACCAATCGTTGCGACAAGAAGCAGAACCGAAACAATCTCAAAGGGAAGAAGGAACTTGTAAAAGAGAGGCATCGCTATTTCCGTAGCTCCCGAAATTTGAGGTTCAACTTCTCCACCAACTGTAAGCCCGCCAGTTATAAGAAGTACTATAACCGCAAGCGATAGAAAACTACCGATAGCAACAGAACCGGCTCTGAAAGGATCTTCTTTCATCTTTTTCAAATCCATAGTCATGAGAGCAAAGAGGTAAAGAACCACGATGGCTCCACCATAGACAATTACCTGAACAATTCCAACAAACTCAGCTCCTGCTGTGAAATAGACAGCTCCAAGGGCTACAAAAGAACCAAGAAGAGCAACTCCACCTCTTATAATGTTTTTAGCAGTTACAGCAACTGCCGCAAAAGCAACAGATAAACCTGCAAACAGGTAGAAGAATACTTCGTTCATTCTTTATTCTCCCTCTCCCACTTCTGGTAATACTTTCCGATTTCCATAAGGTCATCTTTGTGAAGTATGAGTTTATCAATGGAATATTTCGAAAACTCATAGATATCGGTCATAACTATCGCATCCCTTGGACATGCCTCAACACAAAGACCACAGAAAAGACACCTTGTAAGGTCAACTGTAAAGTCAAGTAGAACTTTTTCTCCATTCTCTCCTTCAGTCATTTCTATGTCTATAACGTTACTTGGACACATCGTTGCACAGAGGTAACAGGCTTCACATCTGTAAGAACCGTCGGGATTGAGCTTTAGAGCATGAATACCTCTAAATCTCTTTCTGGGCTTTACCTTCTCAAAGGGATAGTGAACTGTTACTGTGGGCTTAAACATCGTCTTTAAGGTTACCTTCATTCTCTTGAGAAGGTCAGAAAAGGTAGCCTTCTTTAAAATCCCAGCCATCAAGACGCTCCTTCGGTTTTTAACTCAGGAAAAACCCTTCCAGCGCTGCTATAAAGACATTAACTATCGCAAGGGGTAGCATTGTCTTCCACATAATTGGAAGCATCTGGTCAAACCTGTACCTTGGAAAAGTAGCCCTCAGCCAGAATGTCAGAAAAACGAAAAATCCAGCCTTCAGAAGGTGATAGACAACTCCAAGAACGGGAAACTTATCAACAAATGGACCACTCCAGCCACCGAAGAAGAGGAGAGTAACAACCAGCGAAATAACTATTATGTTTATGTACTCACCAAAGAAGAAGGATGCAAATCTCATTCCAGAGTACTCTGTGTGGAATCCTCCCACCAGCTCACTCTCCCCTTCTGGAAGGTCAAAGGGTGGTCTTCCAATCTCTGCAATCATCATTATGAGAAAGATAACAAAGGCTACAGGCTGATAAAGAATTCCCCAGCCGTGTTCTTGCTGCCACTTTACAATCTCTGTAAAATCAAAAGAACCCATGAGTATTACAACAGCCATTATGGCAAAGCCCATTGGAAGCTCAAATCCCAGAACCTGAGCTGCAGCCCTCATTCCAGCTAAAAAGGAGTACTTATCGTTTGATGCATAACCTGCAAGTATGAGAGCATAAATAGAGATTGAACTCATTGCCATCACAAAGAAAAGAGCTGACTTCATTTCAACCGCATGGATAAAACCAATCGGAACAACCGATGCAGCAAGAAGTGCAGCAAAAACACCGAAAGAAGGAGCAAGGATGAAAAGGAACTTATCTGAACCCTTTGGAATTATGTCCTCTTTGAATATCAGCTTTATAGCATCGGCAAGAGGCTGAAGTATTCCGTGAAACCCAACGACCATGGGACCAGGACGCTGTTGCATGTGTCCAAGTACTTTCCTCTCAAGGTAGGTTATCGGCGGTACCGCAACGAGCATAAGCCCAACAATAAAAAGCAGGCTCAAGAGGTTATCTATCACTTCTTTGGACCTCCCCAGATAAAGCAGGTGGTATCAACAAATTTTTTGTTCATCTCTTTGAGTCTTTCGGCTATAACTTTAACCATCGCCTCAAGGAGTTTTATTGCAAGCTGAGGGTCTTCCTCTTTTAACTTTTCATAACCTTCTCTCGTAAGAATAAGAGTGTAAGTCTCTTTTGATGCAACGCCTTTTGAAGAATGGAGCTTATTGCTGAAAAAGGAGAGTTCTCCAAGTGGAGTTCCGAATTCACTTACAGCAACCTTGACCTCATTTCCAAACGAGTCTGGTCTGTAAAGTCCAACTCTTCCCTTTACTATAAAGAAGATCTTGTCTCCTGGATCTCCTTCCTCAAAAAGAACAGCTCCTTTTGGATAGACCTTATAGTCAAGGTACCTTGCTATTTCCTCTAATTCCTTCTCTTCAAATGTTGCAAACAACGGAAACTCTTTTGCCAGTTCAACTTTTACCATCATCCCTCCGAAAGAATTTCACAGGGTATTCCCGTCAGATAAGGAAAGCTCCTCCTCAAAAGGTCTGATATATCCCTTGAAAATCTTTCAATCCTCAGGAGAGCTTTCCCTTCAGGAATCGAACTATCCTCAACAACAGGAACAACTAACTCTTTACCTTCGGTCTTCAGTGTTACCATCTTTCTGCCTCTGGCATCCTCAGGGTTGAGGTGGAGTTCTCTTTTTCTGGAAACTTTCACAACGTTTCCTGAGTAGTAGCTAACAGAATTCCAGCCCGTCCTGTTTGGAAGAACTGTTAGAGATAGATAGCCCTCTTTTTTCTCTACTTTTGTACTTCCGAGCTCTTTATCGGTTTTAATTTCTTTCTTCTGGAAGTCTGAGGTTCTGAATGGAAGTCTTGAGAGTATCTCCAGGAGGGAACATTCCGTATTAAGAGCTGTTTCAAGTTTGAGAACTCCTTCAAGACCCTCTACAGTTCCACTTTTTTCAAGCCCTGTCTCTATTGGAATTATCAGATGGGCATTTGAAACGTCATGATTGTAGTAAGGCGTAAACAGGACTGTAAACTTTGAAAAATCTATTTTCTCTCCAAAGAAATCTCTATTTGATTCAACGTTCACAAGAACGTTTACCTCACCATTAAGCTCAGAAGGTTTTTTCAAATCAAAAAGCTTAGCAACTTTTATGGAATTGGCTTTTGGTGGAATAACAATAATTGAACTTTTTGCTACCATCCTATCGGCGAGAAAAGCAACGGTCTTCGAAATCTCCTTAACGTCAGGGTGGAAAAGAGCCATACCTCCAATGACGAAGGCAACCTTCTTGTTTCTGAGAACCTTTGAAATCTTATCTAACCTTTCGTCCTGAGAGGAGTAAGAAGTATCAAAAGTTCCCATGATAAGATGCTTGAGAGTATCTATGAACTTTTCCTCGTTAACTATTAGAGATTCAAAGGCAACTGAGTCAAGCTTTGATTTGAGAC
>CAJXJV010000042.1 GCA_913055135.1 uncultured Desulfurobacterium sp.
ATGTAATTCTTCTTTGCTTCTTCAAAACTCCTGAATTCGTTATACCAATATTATTTTATTCCTCAAAACTCTAACTTTCAGGAGGTTGTAATGAAAAATTATCCAATCTGGCATCCATGCACACAGATGAAAGATCATGAAAAGTATCCTCTTATAAAGATTGTCAAAGGAAAAGGGATATACCTTTATGATGATAAAGGTAAAAAATATATCGATGCTATATCTTCATGGTGGGTAAATTTGTTCGGGCATTCCAATGAAAGATTAAACAATGCTTTAAAACAGCAGGTTGAAAAGTTAGAACATGTCATATTTGCAAATTTCGTTCATGAACCCGCCTTAAAGTTAACTGAGAAGTTGCTAAAAATCGTCCCTAAACCTCTTTCTAAGGTTTTCTTTGCTGATAACGGTTCAAGTGCCGTGGAAGTGGCAATGAAGATGAGTTTTGGCTATTTCAAAAACAAGGGAGAAATAAGAAACAAATTCGTTTATTTAGATAGTGGATACCACGGAGAAACCTTAGGAGCTCTATCAGTATGCGGAGAAGAGCTGTATAGTGAGATGTATAAGGAAATTATGATTAGTAATATCAGAGTAAAGGGTCCTGATTGCTTTAGATGCCCTTATGGAAAAGAGAGGGATAAATGCGATGCAGAATGTTTTGAGTTTATGGAAGAGGCTTTATTGCAACATAAAAATGAAGTCTGTGCAGTTTTAATTGAACCCATCGTCCAGTGTGCTGGAGGTTTTAAGATTTATTCGCCAAAGTATTTGCAAAAGTTAAGAAACCTGACAAGAGAGCTCGGAATTCATCTCATTGCGGATGAAATTGCTGTTGGTTTTGGAAGAACTGGTAAAATGTTTGCCTGTGAACATGCAGGTATCACTCCAGATTTCATGACCCTATCCAAAGGGATTACGGGAGGCTATTTACCGCTGTCGGTGGTTTTGACTACGGATGAAATATACGATGCCTTTTATGATGATTACACATCTCTTAAAGCTTTTTTGCATTCACATAGCTATACTGGAAATCCTCTTGCTTGTGCTGTAGCAGTTGAAGTTCTTAATATTTTCGAAGAAGAAAATATTCTGGAAAAGAATAAAGAAAAGTATCAATACCTGCAGAAAAGAGTCAAGGAAAGATTCTTGAATTATAAGTTCTGCGGAGAAGTAAGGTATAAGGGATTTATCGTAGCAGTAGAACTTGTGAAAAATAGAGAAAATAAAGAACCCTTGATTGGAAAGAGCGGATAGGATTTCAGATTTATAGAAAGGCTCTTGAAAAGGGAGCTCTCCTCAGAAATTTAGGAGACGTTATCTACTTTATGCCTCCATACGTTATAGAATTTGACGAGATTGATAAGCTTGTGGATATTGCGTATAGTGCAACGAAAGAGATACTTGGTGAGTAGTGAAAGGTGAGTTGTGAGAGGTAAAGAGTGGAGAAAATAAAAGTGAATGGAAAGCTAAAAGTGCATATTGTGGGAATTGGTGGAATTGGAATGTCTGGTATTGCCCTTGTTTTAAAAGGGCAGGGGTATGAGGTTCAAGGATCAGATATCAAAGAAAGCTCCATGGTTAAAAAACTTAAAGAAAAGGGAATAAACGTTTTTATAGGTCATAGAGCAGAAAACGTTCACGGTGCAAGTCTCGTAATTCACTCTTCAGCAGTAAAGCCTGACAATGTGGAGCTCCTTGAAGCAAGAAGACTTGGAATTCCCGTTATCCCACGAGCAGATATCCTCTCGGATATAATGCGTTTTAAGGAGGGTGTGGCTGTAGCAGGAACCCATGGAAAAACCACTACCAGCTCTATGATAGCGACAGTTTTCCACATGGCCGGGCTCAAACCTACCATTTTGGTTGGAGGAAGACTCTCTATTCTTGGTGGAGTCAATGCTCAAAGTGGTGATGGAAATTGGCTCGTGGCAGAAGCTGATGAGAGTGATGGAACATTTTTAAAGCTTACGCCCACGATTTCTGTTATCACAAACATAGATGCTGATCATATTGACCATTATGGTTCTTTTGAAAACTTAAAGAGAGCTTTTGTGGAGTTTGCCAATCGGGTTTCCTTTTACGGAAAGGTTTTCCTCTGTGGGGAGTGTCCTAACGTCAGAGAAATTTTGCCAGAAGTCTATAAAAGAAAGGCGATTTATGGATTTAATGAAGAGTTTGATCTCTATGCAGGAGAAGTTAACTCAATGGGACTTGGCTCAATATTTGATGTTTACTATAAACAGAAAAGGCTTGGAAGAGTTAAGCTAAACGTTCCAGGGAAACACAACGTTTTAAACGCTCTTGCCGCTGTTGGAGTCTCCTTAGAAGCAGGGATTCCTTTCCCTTATATTGCAGAGAGCCTTGAAGCGTTTAGAAATGCCAGTAGAAGAATGGAATTGAAAGGAACAGTTAATGGAATAACTTTTGTTGATGATTATGCTCATCATCCAACAGAGATAAAAAGTTCCTATGAAGCTCTGAAAACTTCCTTTCCAGAGAGAAGAGTTGTTGTTCTTTTCCAGCCACACAGGTTTTCCAGGACGAGCCTTCTCTGGAAGGAGTTTGTTGAAGTTTTAAAGGAAATAGATAATCTTTACATTTGTGATATTTACCCTGCCGGTGAAAAACCCATTGAAGGTGTCAATTCAAGAAAGCTGGCGGAAGAGTGTGGTGCTGTCTATGGAGGTTCCCTACAGGAAACCTGCAAAGCTATTAGCTCTGTGCTGAAGCCAGGGGATGTTTTCCTTTCAATGGGTGCTGGTGATGTAACAAAAGCCTTTGAGCTCATCACACGCTGATGAAAGGATTAAAGAACTGCTAATTTCTAACACAGTATTCCAGAAAAGTTGTTATAATCCAAATACAGTTCTTTGAAAGGTTAATAAGATTTCCAGAGCAGAAAAAGCAAAATTCCCTGAAAAGTGAGAGAGAGATAAACTGGAAGGTTAGAGGTTCAGAAGATTGGCGAAGAGGGAGAGGAAGTTTGAGTATTACAAAGATTTATTCGGTAAAGCTTTCACAGCGACATTCGTTATCGGTGGAGCTACAATAAGTGGCTTGAAGTCTGATGGACTGACTTTCTGGAGTGGACTTGGTGTTATTGTTTCTATAATTTCAATAGTAGCTACATTCCTGGTTGGGAAAAATTATAAACGCTTATCAGAGGAAAACAATGGTTGAAATACTACTGGCTGGATTAATAACTTTTCTCTTTCTGGCAGTCTTAATTTATATGGCTATTCCCTCAAAACGTGAAGAGCAACCCTGAAAAGTGAGAGGGATTGCAACTTGTCCTGCAAGCTCTTTGAGTTCAACTGATTTCTATACTTACTATTGCAGTAATCTGGATAAGCATATCTGAAATAAGGGCTGAGCGGATCACTGCTAAAAGGTAATTTCCGAGGAATATAATGATTCCTGAGGATTTAATAGCGTCCATATTCAGTTTCTTCCTTGACATTGTTCTTGACATTATTTCCATCTTTTTTCCTATCAAGAGAAAAAAACGATAAAAACCTGATATTATTGTTTCTATTTCAGTAACAGGAGCGCAGTATGGATAGTAAAACTGCCTATCTCTTTGACGGAACAAGTCTTGCATATAGAGCTTTCTATGCAATAAGGGATCTTTCAACCAGTACGGGATTCCCCACAAATGCTATATATGGTTTCATCAGGATGTTTCTCAAGCTCTACAAAGACTTTAAACCAGAGTACGTTGCTGTAGCCTTCGATGTGGGAAAGAAGACCTTTAGAAACGAGCTTTTAAAGGAGTATAAAGCAAACAGAAAACCTACCCCTGATAACTTCAAGGTTCAGCTGCCTTACATAAAGAAATTTTTAGAGTGTCTTGGAATAACTGTTCTTGAAAAAGAGGGTTACGAAGCCGACGATATCCTTGGAACCGTTGCTAAAAAATTGGCATCAGAAGGGCACAGAGTTTTTATAGTTACTCCCGATAAAGATATGAGACAGCTCATTGATGAAAAGATTGCTGTAATCGCAATATCAAATAAAACCGGGCTGAAGAAGATCTACGATCTTGAAACATTCAGGAAAGAGTATGGAGTTGATCCACAGCAGATTCCAGATCTCTTTGGTCTCGCAGGGGATTCAATCGATAACATTCCCGGTGTTCCGGGGATAGGAGAGAAAACAGCTAAAAAGTTAATTGCCGACTTTGGAAGCCTTGAAGGTCTCTATGAAAACCTCGATGAACTAACTCCAAAGAGAAAAGAACTTCTGAAAAAGTTCAAAGAGCAGGCGTTCTTAAGCAGGGAGCTTGCGAAAATCGATACAAACGTTCCTGTTGATGTTTCTCTTGAAGACCTGAAGGTAAAGGAACCTGAGGGTAAGTGCCTCGGTGAAATACTGAAAGAATTAGAGATGAAGAGTATTGTTGAGGAGCTGAAAAAACTCTTTCCCGATATAGACTTTGGAGAATTTGATGAAGTTGAGAGGAGCAAACAGATATCCAGAGAAGAGGTTAAGAGAAAAGTTCAACCTGTTGACCTCTTTTCAAATCCAGAAGTTGCACTTATCCACGATGTGGATCCCATTGTTGCTGTTGATGAAGGGTACGTGAAAATAGATTTTGAGGAGATTCCAGATTTTCTACCAGAAAGAGGAAAGATTTACACTTTCAATTTGAAATCTCTCTACCACAGGATGGGAGAAAGAATTAAAAAGTTTCCTTTTGTGGATCTTTCAATCTGTGAGTACCTTTTGAATCCTCTCCAGAAAGGGTATTCGTCAAAGGATATCCTGCAGAGAAGACTCGGAATTATGAGCCTTGATGACATAAAGGATTACGCTCACCACACTTTAAATACCGGAAGGGAGATATTAAAAGAACTGAAGAAGGAAGGTCTTGAAAAACTTTACAGGGAGATAGAGCTCCCTCTGATTTATGTTCTTTATAAAATGGAGAAAAGAGGGGTTCTCTTTGATAGAGAATATCTTGAAGGCTTTGGCAGGGAGCTTGATGAGAAAAGCAAAGATATAGAAAGGGAAATCTTTGAAATAGCAGGAGAGGAGTTTAACCTTAACTCTCCAAAGCAACTTGCAAATATCCTCTTTGAAAAGCTCAGGCTAAAGCCTCTCAAAAGGACCAAAAGCGGATACTCCACAGATGTTGAAACCCTTACCAGCTTAGCTTTAGAGGGACATAAAATTGCTGAGCTCCTTCTTGAGTATCGAAAGTTAACGAAACTCAACAGCACTTTTGTAAAAGGAATTCTCAAACACATGGATAAGGAAGGAAGGGTTCACACAACATTCATTCAGACCGGAACGGCAACGGGCAGGCTTTCAAGTGCTGAACCCAACCTTCAGAATCTTCCCGTTTCAGATGAGATTTCAAAGAAGATCAGATACGCTGTAACTGCACCGGAGGGCTATACCCTTGTCTGGGCTGATTACTCTCAAATTGAGCTTCGAGTCCTTGCCCATCTATCAGAAGATGAAAAGCTGATTGAAGCTTATAGGAAAGGTAGGGATATTCACACAGAGACAGCTTCCCACCTTTTTGGTGTTTCGCCTGATGGGGTTGATGAAAAACTCAGAAGGGTTGCCAAAACAGTTAATTTTGGAATCATCTACGGTATGAGCCCCCACGGTTTGTCAGAACGTCTTGGAATTCCGGTAAAAGAAGCTGAAGAGTACATAGAGCGCTATTTTGAAAAGTTTCCGCGAGTAAAAGACTACATAGAAAACACTCTGAAAGAGGCTTACGAAAAAGGCTACGTAAAAACTATCTTTGGAAGGGTAAGACCTCTTCCTGAGCTACGGTCTTCAAATCGGAACATAAGGAGCTTTGGAGAAAGAGCTGCGGTAAATGCGACAATTCAGGGTTCTGCGGCGGATATAATGAAACTGGCGATGGTAAAACTCCACACTAAACTGAAAAATGCCTACATGGTCCTTCAGGTTCACGATGAGATAGTGATTGAAGCACCGGAAGAGAAAGCTGAGGAGATTGTGAAAACTGTCAGAGAAACGATGGAAAATGTTATAGAACTCTTAGTTCCACTGACGGTTGATGTAAACGCTGGAAAGCACTGGAGTTAACTTTAAAAATAGGAGGTAAGAGATGAAAGTACTGGTTCCAGTTTTGAGTAAGGACAGAAATGCTGAAGTTTCAGCAGAGTTTGGCAGAGCTCCTTACTTCGCCGTTATTGAAGGTGGTAATGTTGAATTCTATGAAAACCCAGGTGCTTCTGCGTCAGGTGGTGCAGGTGTTAAGGCTTCACAGTTTGTAATAAACCTTGGGGTCGATAAAATTATACTGAAAAAGCCTGCTGGTCCTAATGCAAAGTCTGCGCTGGAACAGGCAGATGTATCTATCGAGATAAGGGAAAACCTGAAAACCTTAGAGGAGCTCCTCTAAGGTTGATGCTATTTTCTCTATTGCCTTTGAAAAAGGAGAACCGGGAAATACCTCAACAACCGGTTTTCCTTTTATCAGAGCTTCTACAACTGCCCTGTCATAAGGAATTTTTCCTATTACCTCTATATCCTTTCTTTCAAAAAGGATTTCTATCTTCTCTGAAAAATCCCTGTTTACATCAGATTTGTTGATGATTGCAAGAGCCTTTACTCTGAAATGGTCAACTATCTTTAACAACCTCTCCGCATCAAATAGAGAAATCTCTGTAGGCTCAACGACAACAATTACGTAATCGCTTCCGTTAATGCTGGCTATTACTGAACAGCCTATGCCTGCTGCTGCATCTACGAGGAGCAGGTCGCAATCAAACTGCTTTGCCTTTTTCTTTGCCTCAAAAACCAGTTTTCCTGAGTTTGGTCTACCAGGCAGGAGTTCAGCAGTTATAATCGGGAAGCCGTAGGATGTCATTCCCCACTTTACGTATCCGGGAACAGCAGGCTTAAAGTTAATAACATTCTCTTCAGGGCAGACTACAGAACACACGTTACAGCCTTCACATAGTATCTCGTTAATTCTGTAGTGGTTGTCCTCCGGGTATATGCACTCATAAGGGCAGTGAACTGCACAGATACCACATCCGGTGCATTTCTGGGAATCTATAAGAGCTACTCTTTCACCTTCAAAGGGCTTTTTCTCCGTCCACTCCTTTACGTTCAGCAGTATCTCAAGATTTGGTGTATCTGCGTCTGCATCAAGAGCCACGATTTCTCTATTCTTTGATAGTAAGAATGCTAAAGATGCAGTAATTGAGGATTTTCCGACACCACCCTTTCCACTTGCAACGGTCAACTGCATTTTACTTCCTCCAGAATCCTTTCCTTAATTTCCTGGAAAACTTCTGCCTCCGGCAGTTTCGTTTTTACAACCGGTGTTTTTGAGAAGTAACTCCTGATAACACCTTCACTGTAAGGAATTCGTCCAACTATCGGGTATCCGTACTTCTCAGAGAGATCAACTATTTCTTCTTCATCACCTATGCCGCTCTTGTTTATAACAATCACGGTCTTCAACTTGAGATAAGAGGTCGTATATAGAATCTTCTCCAAATCCCTTGCACCGAAAGGGGTTGGTTCTGTAACAGCAACGACGATGTCAGAGCCTTCCAGTGCTTTGAATATTGAATTACCAGCACCGGCTGCCGTGTCGAAGATGAGGTTTTTCCCCTCCTTAAGCGCTTTTCTCTTTGTTTCCAGTAGTACCTTGTAGGTTCTCTCTTCACCCTCAAGGAGCTCTCCGGTTATCAGCTTAAAACCGTAAGAGGTTTCATTCTCGTATATGTAACCAACCACTTTAAAGTCTTCTTCTATAGCCTTTTCGACAGGACATACCAGTTTGCACGCTGTGCACCCTGCACAGAGCTCTTCTAAAAGCATCGGTCTCCCTTCTCTGTTCAGAATTATTGCGCTGTCATTACAAACTTCTGCACACTTACCGCAGCCTGTACAGTACTCATGGTTAAACTTTGGCTTGAACAGTTTTACTGGAATACCGTCTGTTAGTTTTACATTTAGAAGGATATGGTCGTTAGGTGCTTCAACGTCCAGGTCAACAAGGGTAAATTCCTGAAGGAGAATTGCCAGGTTGGTAGATACTGTAGATTTACCTGTTCCACCTTTACCACCTGATATGCTGATTATCATGAATGCCCCCGTAAAGAAGATACTAATTAAGTTAGGATATAAGAACTAAAAGTCAAAGATTCTCTTATAGGTTTGCTATCCATTTGTTAAATCAGCTTACTTCTCGTTTATCATCTCTATGACATCTTTAAGAGTTCCAGTAACGCCTGTTACCACCTCTATGCCAAACTGCTTGAAGAAAGCTTTTGCCTTTTCTCCCATCCTTGTAGCAATAACCTTGTTTACGCCGTATCCTGCAAGCATTTCTGGTATCATCCCTGCGCTGTGTTCAACTGCAGGATTCTTAAATATGCCAACCTCTGCTTCCTCATCCCTAACAGTGATTATTGCGAAGTAAGGAGCTCTTCCAAAGTGTTCACAGATGGGAGCATCCAGACCTGAATCATTTTCCAGGGGAACAGCAATCTTCATCTTTTTCCTCCTGATTGTTTATCTGTATTTTGCAGTTTAATTTTAGCTCAAAAAAATCTATTTCTCTCAAATGTGTTCCCTTTACACTTCCTTTTATCTGCTTTTCCGATTCCCAAACAAAAGCGAGTCCTTCATCAGCTAAAAACGGAACTGTAAAAACCTTTGTGCAGCAACTTCTCCACAGAGTACTTACAGTTGAATAGAAAAAAGGGCAGCTAATTATGAAAAGATGTTTCTTATATGCTAAAATTCTTTCGCAAAATCCTTTGTGCCGGGAGAAAGTAATGGCACCTCTTATGAGTCTTAGGGAAAAGGAAACGAGCTTTGACTATGTATTATTGATCATAAGTATTCCTTTTGCTCTTATAACCGGTCTTTCTATTGCATTTTC
>CAJXJV010000043.1 GCA_913055135.1 uncultured Desulfurobacterium sp.
AGCGTGAAAGGACACCTTGTTTATATGTGTGAGGAGATTTTGAAAGGAGTTGCTCCTTTTGTTGGGGGACATCCGATAGCCGGGACCGAAAAATCCGGCGTAGAAAATGCCGTTGAGAACCTTTTTAGCGGTGCAAAGTTCATCGTTACTCCAACGGAAAATACGGACAGAGAGGCTCTGAGGAAAGTTGTTTCCCTGTGGAGGAAGTTGGAATCTGAAGTGATTGAGATGGATCCTTTCTACCATGATAAAGTTTTCGCTGCCGTAAGTCATCTTCCTCATGTTGTTGCCTATTCGATAGTTGATGCGATAGATAAACTCTCAAATAATCTGGGAACTGACCTCTTTCAGCTTACCGGAGGTGGATTCAGAGACTTTACAAGAATTGCCATGAGTGATCCCATCATGTGGAGAGATATCTGTATAGAGAACAGGGAAAATCTTCTAAAAGCGTTGAAAACTTTCAAAGCTTCCATAGAAAAGGCTGAAAGATTGATTGAAAAAGCAGATAAAGAAGAACTCAAAAATTTCTTTGAGAAGTCGAAGGAGAAGAGGAGTTCTGTTAAATAAATGGAAAATCTTTTCTCGGGGGAAATTGAAAGACTCTCGGCAGGTGAAAAAGTCTTTTTTAGTGTAAGGCAGTTTACGACCTATTTTGAGCTCTTTGCTTTGAGGGAATTAAAAAGACCAATTTTTTCAAAGTTTACTGGAACACTTCAGGAACTTGCGATTGATGCTTTCAACGAGAATTTTGAGAATAAGAGAATTCTATCCGATCAAGAGAGGCTTTTTCTCATTTCAAAGGCAATGGAAACTGGGGGTAGGGAACTTCCTTCTGACACAGGCTATGTTGAGATTGTAGATAAAAGGTTAAGAGACATTTTCCAGCACAATCTGTCTGAAGAGGAAATAGAGGAGAAACTTCCTCTCCTTGACAGAAGAATTCAGAAAAAACTCAAAACAACTCTCGAAATTATCAGAAGCTATAGAAGATTCCTTAGAGAAGTAAACGGGACGGATATTCCTAACCTCTTTCTTGAGGCATCGAAGTTGGAATATAATTCCCCGTTTGTGTCTGTTGTCTTTCCAGCATTTCTTTTTCCTGCTGAAATCGAATTCCTCAAAAGTGCCGGAAAGGTCAAAATTCTACGTTTCAAAGACTCTGATGAGTTTTTTTCAGAGCTCTCTTCCTCAAACAGAGAAAGTTTTCCAGACGGCTGGGAAATAGAAGAAGTTGAACCCAACCCTCTCTCAAAAGCCCTTTCCCTTTTCGGGAATGCCGAAGTAAAAACAGAAACTGAAGTCAACATTAAACCCTTTTCTTCAAGAAGTGAAGATGCAAAGTACATTGTTGATACTGTAGTAACGTTGATTGAGGAGGGATTTCAGCCTCACGAGATAGCCGTAGCAGGGAGAACTATTGATGAGATTCTCCCTTTGCTTTATCAGCTCTCTAAGGACAGAGGTATTCCATTGAGGTTTCAAACGAAGGGAATTCCTCTAACTGCCAGTCCTTTTGTAAAAAACTCTTTACATAAGTTGTTGGAACTTGATGATGGAGCTGGAACGCTCCTTGAGTGGACAGAGTGGATGCTTGAGAGGTATTTCTCAGAGGATTTTGATGAACCGGCAGTTTTAAATCAGATTGAAAAGTTCTACAGAGAGATGCTCAGTCTAAGATTGAGAGGTCTCTTTCCTGAGAGAAAGTTGCCACCAAAAAAGGCAGCTAAGGAGCTTTCAAAACTTTTCATCAAAAGGTACTACCTGATAGAGGAAAACGAACCTTTTGGAGTCCATGTGGGAACTCCAGAGTCGATAATCTCCCTCTTACCGAAAGCTGTAATTATGGATGATGTTTCAGAAGGTGTCTATCCAAGGACATTTCCCTTTGATCCAGATTTTTCCTACGAAGAGCGGGAAGAAATTAACAAAATTCTTGGCAGAAACTCTGTTTCTCAGCAGCCTTTCCCTTTAAGGGAGAGGCTTATCAGCTATGAGTTTTTGACCTTTTACAATCTCCTTTCCCTCCCTCTAAGAAAACTCTACCTGACCTACAACCGTTTCAGGGGAAGATCCCTCTTTGTTGATCAGATACAAAATAGAGTGAAAGTTTCCGATTCCTACAGGGAGATAGTCTCCCATGTTGCTTTTAACTGTTATCAGGTTTTCAAAGAAAAAAAGAAACCTCAATCCTGGGAGGAAAGGGGTATATACGTCTGGAAGAATAGGAGTTCCAGTGCTCTTTACAATTTCTACATAAAGAAAGAAGTGGCTAAACAGATTGTTGAGAATCTGACGGTAACAGATATCGTCAATTACCTTGACTGTCCAGCCAAAGCTCTTTTTTCTCTTGTTTTTAAAGATGATGAGGTAACCTTAGATATCCTTGAAGGAATTGTCTACCATGAATCAATTGAGAGGATGTTAAAAACAGGGTTTGATAAGAAGATCTTTGATGAAATCTTTGAAGAGAAAACCTCTCGAATAGAAGATCCCGTTGTGCCTCTTTTAAAACCATATTTCCGCGAAAACGTTAAGCGGTTTATAGACTTCTTCAGAGGACATGAGATCTACAGTAAAGAAGCCGATCAGGAGGTGGATATTTCTATTAAAGTAAGTGATGTTGTTTTGAAAGGAAGAATAGACTTTATAAGTCAGATAGATGGTAAAACTCATATAGTTGATTTCAAAAAGGGTAATGTTTCAGAAAGTCGAAAAAATTTTTATGCTCCTCCAAGTCCTCATTCCCTTCAGGTTGTTCTCTACGGTATGGCGTTGAAGGGAAGGGATTTGATTTCTGTATTGAAAAAAGAAGAATTTGGAGATCTTGTTTTTCACTTTATTTCCGTATCGAGAGCTAAGGAAGATGTTCCTCCTGAGAAGTGGAAGATTTCTTTCACCGGAGAGGAGAGCAGAAAAAAGCTTAAAGCTGCGGGAATTCTTGCAGCTCTTTCTATCATAGCTATGAAGAACGGATATTTTATTCCTCACAGATTTAGCATTACAGACGACTGGAAAGTGGAAATCAAGGAAGATTCCTGTTATGATGATTACCAGCTCTCTTCGGAGTTACTTCTTGGATTTAAAAATCGATTTACTAAAATACTGAGACATATTCTGAAACAATGGAAAACCTGAGTAGAACTTTTTTTCTGGCTCTTTTTATTTCCCTGTTGTTCCATATCCCGCTTCTTTTCATTACGTTTGGTTTTCAAATTGAAAAGATTAAGACGGAAAATGTTGTGGTTCTTGACTTTTCTGAGACTGGAATTGTTGCAGAGAAGGAAGTAGCTCATAAAAGAAGTTCAGAAAAAGATCGTGAGGTTAAGCATAAAGAGGAAAAGAAAAAGGAAAAAGAGAAAGAGAGAAAGAGAGAGAAGGAAAAGAAGAGGGTTAAGGTTCAAAGGACAAAAAAGTTTAAAAGAAAAGTGGTTAAAAAGAAGAAAATAGAGGAGAGAAAAAAGGAAGTTTCCAGAGTAGTTGAAAAAGAAGAAGAGAATTTACAGAAGGTTGAACAGAATACAGAATCGAACATTCAACCAGAAGAAAACGTGAGAAAGGAGAAAATGAAAACGGAGCAGCAGATTTTGGAAAGAGAGAAGAGTAACGTAGAAAGTGGAAAAGTGGTTAAAAAATCTGTTTCGAAAGGAGAAGCTGAAAAAGGAAAAACAGTTGTTAGCACTAATAAGAAGGAGTTTAATAGAGAGAGTTATGTTTCTCTAATCATTCAGGAAATTGAGAGAAAAAAGTTTTATCCTCCTCTGGCAAGAAGGTTGGGTATAGAGGGAAAAGTTGTTGTGAGAATTGTTGTTGATCGAGGAGGAAAGTTAAAGGAAGTAAGTGTTGTAAAGTCCAGCGGAAATAAGATTTTGGACAGAGCAGCTTCAAAACTGATGAAGAAGTGTAATTTTCCTCCTCTTCCACCTGAGTATCAGAAAGAGGTTTTCGATGTGGAAGTTCCAATAAGATACGAGCTCAAATAATTGCATATAATTCAACAACAAAAATTCTGAAAAGAGAGGTAACTGAAATGCTTGAACACCTTGGAAAGTTTGAGAGAACTTCTTACTGTGGAGAGGTTTCTACTTCAGATATTGGAAAGAGAGTAAGACTCGCTGGATGGGTTGATACAACAAGAGATCATGGCGGTGTTGTCTTTACAGATTTAAGGGATAGAACTGGAAAGATTCAGATAGTTTTTGCTCCTGAGATCAGTGAAGAGTTGGTTGAGAGAGCAAAGAAACTGAAGCATGAGTACGTCATAGCAGTTGAAGGCGAAGTTAGGAGAAGACCTCCGGGAACTGAAAATCCAAAGCTGAAGACTGGAGAAGTAGAAGTTTACGCAGAAAAGCTTCAAATACTTAACAAATCCTTACCTCTTCCGTTCCCGATTGAGGATGATGTAAAGGTTGGAGAGGATATCAGGCTAAAGTATCGCTTCCTTGACCTCAGAAGAAAAAAGATGATGGATAACGTAATCTTCAGACATAAGCTCTACCAGATTACAAGGAGTGTCTTCAATGAAGAGGGTTTTATCGAAATAGAGACACCATACCTGACAAAGAGTACTCCGGAGGGAGCAAGGGACTTTTTAGTTCCAAGCAGGATCTATCCAGGAAAGTTCTACGCTCTTCCACAGTCTCCACAGCTCTTCAAACAGATTTTGATGGTGGCTGGATTTGATAGGTACTATCAAATCGCCAGGTGTTTTAGGGACGAGGATCTAAGAGCTGACAGGCAGCCTGAGTTCACACAGGTAGATTTTGAGATGTCCTTTGTTCGTGAAAGAGACGTCATGGATATTGCTGAAAAGGTTTTAAGGAGGCTCTACAAAGAGCTCCTTGATATTGAGATTGGTGAAATTCCAGTTATGTCTTACGATGAGGCAATGAACCGCTTTGGAACAGATAGACCAGATACCAGGTTCGGTCTTGAGTTGAAGGAGATTACTGATATTGCTGAAAAATGCAGCTTTAAGGTTTTCAGAACTGTTGTTGAAAATGGTGGAATTGTAAAAGCTATCAACTTCAAAGGTGGTGCAACCCTCTCAAGGAAAGAGATAGACGACCTTACAAAGTTTGTCGGAATTTATGGTGCTAAAGGACTTGCATGGATAAAGATTACAGATAAAGGTCTTCAGTCTCCAATTGTTAAGTTCTTCGCAAGTAGCGAAATGAATGAAATCTTGAAGAGGCTTGAAGCCGAAGTTGGAGATGTTCTCTTCTTTGTGGCGGACAAACCGGATGTTGTAAATGCTGCACTTTCAAATCTCAGATTGAAACTTGGAAAGATGGCAAATCTAATTGATGATAGCAAGATAAATGTTCTATGGGTTGTTGACTTCCCGATGTTTGAGTGGAATGAGGATGAGAACAGATGGGAAGCTCTCCACCATCCATTTACAAGTCCGAAAGAAGAGGATGTTGAAAAGCTTCTTGAAAATCCTGGTGAAGTTAGAGCAAGGGCTTACGATATGGTCTTAAACGGTGTTGAGATTGGTGGGGGAAGTATTCGTATTCACAGAGAGGATGTTCAGGAAAAGGTTTTCAAGGTTATTGGTCTTTCTGATGAAGAGGCACAGGAGAGGTTTGGATTTCTCCTTGAGGCACTGAAGTATGGCGCTCCCCCACACGGTGGAATGGCTTTCGGACTTGACAGACTCTGTGCAATCATGAGGGGAGAGGAGTCAATCAGAGACGTTATAGCGTTTCCAAAGACGCAGAGAGGGCAGTGTCTCCTTACTGGAGCTCCAGATACAGTAAGACCAGAACAGCTTGAAGAGCTCCACATTGAAGTTGTTAAAGAAGAGGAAGAATAATCAGGCGGGGTTTTCCCGCCCTAAATTTAATTTGGCGGTTTATTGCTTCATTTTTGAAAAAGCACGGAGAATTTACTCGAAACGTTAGTCTCTCAAGAATTTCAGATTGTCTAAATCTTCAAGCAAAGACTGTAAGTCCTCTTCGTGTTCAACCTCATCTGTGAGAATCTGAAGAGCAATGTTGTAAGTTATAGGGTCAATATCTTTCGTGATTTTCAATATTTCATTATATGTATCAATAGCACACTGCTCTCCTTTTATGTTCTGTTCCAGAACTTTTTTTACAAATGGATCATCTGGAGCGTCATAGCCGCAGTTTGTCAGTTCAAACCACTGTTTTGGTGATAGAACGGGAGTTCCTCCAAGCTCTAAAATCCTTGCAACAAGCATGTCTGCATGTCTTAGTTCGTCGTTTGCGTGCTGGATAAGTTCAGTGATTACAGCATCTTTCATAGGTCCTTTAACAACTTTTGATCCCACCCAGTACTGATAGTATGCAAGCCACTCATCACAGAGTGCTTTGTTGAGAAGTTCAACGATTTTATCGGCATGTTCTCCTATAAGTTCTCTTCCCTTTGTTCCCATTGGATTCTCCTTAGACCTTTTCCTTTGAACTTATAGCAGTAAAAAATAACCTGCAACTAAGTTGAGCACTTTGCGACTTTTACGAACTGGAAAACCTTTTCCTTGTCTTTCTTTCCTGGTTCTGTTTCCACACCACTGCTCACGTCAACAGCGTAAGGGTTGACCTCTCTAATGGCTTTTGCAACGTTTTCAGGATTCAGCCCACCTGAGAGGATTACTGTAATGTCAAATCTTTCTTTAACTGCCCTTGCAATTTCCCAGTTAAAGGTTTTTCCTGTTCCCCCGTAAGAATCCTTTGAGTAAGTATCAAGGAGAATAGCCCTTATTTTTCCAATGTAGGGTTCTATCCTTTCAATCTCGGCAATCTCTTTTAGTCTGAAAACCTTAATTACTCTATTGGCTCCTATATATTCACATTCTTCTGGAGTTTCTTCTCCGTGGAGCTGTGCAAAATCTAAATAGGCATAGCTGAGAATTTCCAGAACATTCCGTGGATCTTCGTTAACAAAAACTCCAACTTTTAGAATGAACGGAGGAAGATTCAAGGTAATTTTTCTGACATCTTTGGCTTTTATAAACCTCTTACTTTTTGGATAGAGTATAAAGCCAAGTACATCTGCTCCAGCCCCGGTAGCGGTTAGTGCATCTTCAAGGTTCGTTATCCCGCATATTTTGACCTTTACCATTATGAGCTCCTTATCTATTTTTTACCAAAATTTTATCACGAATTGTGCTATTAAGTTAGATATAATTTTATTTTGAACTAAAAGTCTAAACCAGGAGTGCTAAGTTGGGTTTGGAGGTTGTTAATTTCCTCAGGAGAAAGAATGTCAATAGACTCTTCGCACTTGTCAATTTAGGTATTACGGTTCTTTTGGCTTTTCCAATCCTTGGAGAGGTTGTCTTCAATTATTTATCTGGAAATATAGAACTTAGCCAGGTATGGCGCATGTTACTCCTCTACTACACGATTCCTGGAGTTATTCAGGTTGTTGTTTCTTTTCTTATCTACTACGAAAACTCTCCTAAATTCAGCAAACTTGTTTTCTTAGCCCCGATAGTCGCTACAGTAATTAACATTGTATTTGACACAAAGGTTGTTTTTATAACGGAAACTTACTTCATAATCCTTAACTTCTTCTACATTGTTTTCTACGGCTGGAATAACTTCCTTATTGCGGTTTATCTTGTATATTTAAGTCTGGTCATGTTTAGTTCACCAGCCAATCTAAGGGAACATGAGTCAATTTTCTTTGATGTTTCTTTAATTTTTGCACTTCTTTTCTCAACTATGTCGGGTATATTCGTGAATACGATTTTGAAGTTTCTTGAAACTCAGGTTTTGGTAAGAGAAATCCAGAAAAATCCAGGAATGGACATCCTAAAGGAAAACCTCTTAAAACTTACGTCTTACTTAGGGATTGGGTTCCTTGAAATTAATAGTGATGTTGATGAGCTGAAGTTAAGTATAGGAAATCCCTCAAAAGAATATCAGGAATTCAGCTTAGGAGCTCTGAGAATAAAGGTTAAAAAACCGAAGAAATTGTTGTACAGGAAAATAATTGTTCCCTCTATGGTGAGTCTCTTAGTTCCCGTTCTTATTAATATGAGACAGTTAATTCAAGAAAGAAGAAGAGCAAAGGAGTTAATAAAAATCTTTACAAGAACGATAGAATTAAGAGATCCTTATACCAGGGGACACTCTGATAATGTTGCTTACTATGCTCTTGAAATAGGAAAAGCTCTTGGGCTAAGTAAATCTGAACAGGAAAATCTTAAGATTGCTGCCCTTCTTCACGATGTTGGAAAAATTGTTATTCCTGATAAGATATTGCTTAAACCGCTTCCTCTAACTAAGGAAGAGTTTGAAATCATTAAGCTTCATACTACGGTTGGTTACTCTCTATTGAACAGTATAAGGGGAATGTCACACATTGCTAAGGTGGTGAAACACCATCATGAAAAATGGGATGGTTCTGGTTATCCTGATGGATTGAAAGGAGAAGAGATACCCTACCTTTCTAGAATTTTGGCAATTGCTGATGTTTTCGATGCATTAACATCGGAAAGACCTTATAGAGTTGCCCTTTCAAAAGAAGAAGCTTTCAAAATTATGGAGGAGAATAAGAAGAATTTTGATCCGGAAATATTTCCTATTGCGAAAGAAGTCCTTGAGAAAATTCCCCTTTCCAGAGGTTATAGAGTGAATTTTCTGGAGGCAGAAATTCTTGACAGAATAAGAAAGTTAAGTTCTGGAAGTAACATTGTATTGGGAAACTCTTTTCCAGAGAAGCCTTGTATCTTGCTGGTTAGTGCTGAAAATATTGATCCTATGGGGTTCATAAAGAACACTATTTCTCAGTTTCTGGATACTTCTTGGTTCCACATGGTTGAAGTATATGAAGGAAAGTTCCTGGTTGTATCTGATTCAAAGGACATAGATTATATTTATTCCTACTTTGATCGTCCT
>CAJXJV010000044.1 GCA_913055135.1 uncultured Desulfurobacterium sp.
AACGGAGAGTTAAAACAGGTAGGTAGGACTTCAGATATGATTTTTTCACCTTTTGAGCTCGTTTCATTTATCTCCCAGATTATGACTCTCCTGCCTGGAGATGTTATCGTTACGGGAACTCCTCCTGGAGTAGGACCTTTGAATGATGGAGATAGAGTTGAGATTGAAATTGAAGGAATAGGAACTCTCATCAATTACGCTGTCAGGGAGAGAAAATGAAGGAACTTGTGAAAGAAAAGGTAGAGTCTGCAATAAGAGAAATTTACGGTGAAGAGCTAATTGGAGTTGTTGAAAGAGCCAGTTTTGAAAAACCAAAGAAAAAAGAGTATGGAGATTTTGCTACAAACGTTGCTTTTCTTCTTGCGAAAGAGCTGAGGCAGAAGCCGTTTTCCATTGCAAATGAACTCCTTGAAAAGCTTAAGTTAATGGAGGAGTTTGAAAAAGTAGAGGTTGCAGGTGGCGGGTTTATAAACTTTTTCTTCAGTCAGAACTTCTACGTGGAAATTTTGAAGAAAGTTCTTCATGAGGATTTCTACCTATCTGATACTGGAAAGGGTGAAAGAGTTCTTCTTGAATATGTTTCAGCAAATCCTACGGGTCCTCTTCACGTTGGTCATGGAAGGGGAGCTGTTGTTGGTGATGTCCTCTATCGGGTGATGAAGCTCACCGGTTATAAACCTGAGAGGGAGTTCTACATAAACGATGCAGGAAGGCAGATAAAGCTTCTTGGAGTTTCTATATATGCTCGAATGAAAGAGCTTTCGGGTGAAGAGTATCCATTCCCGGAAGATGGCTACAGGGGAGAATACATCGTTGAGGTTGCTAAGAAACTTCTGGAGTTGAAGCCAGATATTCTCTCTCTACCCGAAGAAGAAGCTGTTGAAATAGCAGCACAGTTTGGAAAAGAGGAACTTCTAAAGGAAATCCAGAAAGACCTGAGGGATTTGAAGGTTGAGTTTGACATCTGGTTCAGTGAGAAAAGTCTTTACGAAAAAGGAGAAGTTGAAAAAGTATTAAAGCTTCTTGAAGAGAAAGGACTTACTTACCCAAAAGATGGAGCTCTCTGGCTCAAAACCACACAGTTTGGAGACGATAAGGATAGGGTTGTAAGGCGTTCAAACGGAGAATATACCTACTTTGCATCGGATATTGCCTACCACTACGACAAAATAGAGAGAGGCTACGATAGAGCAGTTGATGTCTGGGGGGCAGATCACCACGGTTACATTCCAAGGGTGAAGGCGGCAATTCAGGCGCTTGGAAAAGAACCGGACTGGCTTGAGGTAGTTCTCATCCAGCTTGTGAAACTCTTTAAGAATGGTGAAGAAGTTAAAATGTCAAAGAGGGCAGGAAACTTTGTAACCCTCAGGTGGCTTATGGATGAAGTTGGTGTTGATGCTGTAAGATTTTTCTTCCTTCTTAAAAGACATGATACGCCCCTTGATTTTGACATAGATCTTGCCCTCTCCACAAAGAACGAAAACCCCGTCTATTACGTTCAGTACGCCCATGCAAGGCTCTGCAGTATCCTTGATAAGGCAAAGGAGCGTGGATTTTCCCCATCTGAAGAAAACCTTGAACTTTTATCCTCTGAAGAGGAGAGGGAGCTAATAGCTGGATGTTACAGCTTGAAGTATGAACTTGAACTGGTAGCAAAAAGGAGAGAACCTCACAGGCTTACCTATTACCTCATTGATCTTGCATCAAAACTTCACAGGTTTTACAACAAACATAGAGTAATTGATGAAGAGAATAGAGAACTTTCCAGTGCAAGACTTGCACTGATAGAGGCTGTTAGAAAAACAATCAATCTTGGTCTTGATATTCTTAACGTAGCAGCTCCAAGGAGGATGTGATGGAAGGGGATAGGAAGTTTCAGTACATTTTAATGGCTGCAGCTATCGTTATATTTGGTTTCTCCTACATAGTCGGGTACTTTGTGGGAAAAGAGGCAGGTTTTGAAGAAGCTAAACAGAAGTTCAATATTGAGAAGCAAAAACTTCTGAAGACAATTGCAACTCTAAGTCCTGTATCTCAGCCGAGAGTTGAAAACAAAGTTTATGTGGTGGATAAAACAGTAGAAGAAGGAAGCGAGAATGTTACTGATGATGGTACACAGAAAGAAGCTGTTAAGGAAGAAAAAACTTCCTTAGAACAGAAAACTCAAACTTATGAAGAAATTGCAGAAAAGAAAGTTACTGGTAAAGCCCAGGAACAAGAAAAAGAAGAGGTTTTTGCCAGGCAAATTGAAAGAAAAGAGACTGCACTCATCAAAGAAGGGGATTATTATCTTCAGGTTGGTGTTTTTAGAAATAGAGCTAATGCTATCAAGCTGGCATCTCAGCTAAAAGAAAAAGGATTTAAGACAAAAACTCTGTTTACTAATAACTATACTACTGTCATTGTTGGATATTTTGAACACAAAAATGAAGCACTTGTAGCTAAGAAGTTGCTTAAGGAATCCGGATATGACTCTATCTTGAAGAGGAGGAAGTAGGTTGATAGATACCCATGCCCATCTTCACTTTCCTCAGTTTGATAGCGACAGAGAAGAAGTAATAAAGGAATGTGAAGATAAGCTTGATGCTGTTATTACCGTTGGTGGTGATTTAGAGGATAGTAAGAAAGCTATAGAAGTTGCTGAATCGAGCAAGAAAATTTACGCTACAGTCGGAATTCATCCCCATGAAGCAAAAGACTACTCTGAGAAAGATTATGAAAAAATAATAGAACTTGCTAAAAGTTCTCCAAAGGTTGTTGCTCTTGGAGAAATGGGACTTGATTTCTACAGGAACCTTTCTCCAGAGGAAAAGCAGTACGAAATCTTTGAAATGCAGGTTGAAGCTGCAAGAGAGCTAAATCTTCCGGTTGTTATCCATTCAAGAAATGCATCAAAGGAGATGGCAGATTTTATAAGGAGTAAATTTAAAGGAGTTAGAGGAGTCCTTCATTGTTTCAGTGGAGAGAAGGAGCTCCTTAAAAGAGCTCTGGATGAAGGACTTTATATCTCCTACGCTGGAATTGTTACCTATCCAAAGAACAGTGAGCTGAGAGAAACGTTAAAGTACGTTCCAAGTTCAAGGCTATTGATAGAAACAGACTCTCCTTACCTTGCTCCCCAGCCGGTTAGAGGAAAGCGAAACAAACCAACTTACGTTGCCTACGTCGCAATGACGATTGCAAAAGAGCTAAAACTCAACTTTACAGACGTCGATAGAATTACCACTGTGAATGCTAAGAGGTTATTTGGTTTGCCTCTTATAGAGGAAGAAAAAAAAGAGCGTCTGGTCTATACGGTTGGGAATAGACTATACATCAACCTTACCTCAAAATGTCCCTGTGACTGTAAGTTTTGTTTTAGAGGGAGTGAAGATTTCATTCTTGGCTACAACATGAATCTGAAGAGAGAGCCGATTCCGGAAGAGTACATGTATAGGATTAAGAATCCTGGAATCTACGACGAAGTTGTTTTCTGTGGCTATGGAGAACCTTTTGAAAGGTTTGAGACTTTAAAAAAAGTTGCAGAGTGGCTCAAGAAAATGGGGGCAAAGTTTGTAAGAGTTGATACGTGTGGTCTCGGATACCTTATAATTGGAAGAGATGACATTCTTGATGAGCTGAAGGGTCTTATTGATGCCTTCAACGTTAGTGTTAACGCTTCGAATCCAGAGGAGTATTATCGTATCGTTAAACCGAAGTTTGGAAGAGGAAGCTGGGAATCTCTTTTGAAGTTCATAAAGGATGCGAAAGAAAAGGGGTTCAGAGTGGTTGTTTCTGCTGTGAACTATCCAGGTTTTGATGAAAAAGCGTTTGAAAAATTTGCGAAAGAGATTGATGTTGAGTTTAAAATCCGAAATTTTAAGAGGTTTAAGAGATGGGAAGAGTAGCTCGTTTTGCAGTTTCAATAGATGAAAAACTACTTGAAAGATTTGACCAGTACATCGAAAAGAAAGGGTACGTTAGTCGTTCAGAAGCTGTGAGAGATTTGATCAGGAACGCTCTTATAGAGGAATCCATAGGGGAAGACAGGGACGTTTTTGGTACCATAACCATAGTTTACGACCATCATCAAAAAGAGCTTGCTGAAAAGATAACAGATATACAACACGGGTATTTGAAGAACATAATTTCCACAATGCACATACACGTTGACCACCACCACTGCCTCGAAACGATTGCAGTAAAAGGGAAAGCAAGTGTAGTTAGAGAGTTAGCAGACAAAATAATTACTCTGAAAGGGGTGAAGCACGGGAAGTTGGTTGTTACGGGGATTGAACCTTGAACTCTTTCATTTGCAGGCTATATTGGACGGCGGAAATCAAATGAAGGAGGTTTCTAATGGCTGGACACTCTAAATGGGCGAACATTAAACATAGAAAGGCTGCTCAGGATGCAAAACGTGGAAAGATATATACAAAGCTTGCAAGGGAAATCACCGTTGCAGCAAGAGAAGGTGGTGGAGACCCTGAATTCAACCCAAGACTCAGGGCTGCAATAGAGAAAGCTAAGAAGTTCAACATGCCAAAGGAAAACATAGAGAGAGCAATAAAGAGAGGAACGGGTGAAATCGCAGGAGAAATCTACGAAGAAGTTACATACGAAGGTTACGGTCCTGGTGGAGTTGCTATCATTGTAAAGTGTTTGACAGACAACAGAAATAGAACAGCGTCTGAAGTGAGACATGCCTTTTCAAAGCACGGTGGAAACCTTGGTACTTCCGGTTGCGTTTCCTGGATGTTTGAGAGAAAAGGTGTAATAACAGTTCCAGCTGAAAAGTACGATGAAGATACAGTAATGATGGCTGCGATTGAAGCAGGAGCGGATGATGTGGTAAGAGAAGACGGACAGTTTGTTATCTATACTCAGCCGCAGGATCTGGAAGATGTGAGGAAAGCTGTTCTTGATGCAGGTATTGAAATAGAGGAAGCAAAACTTGACCTCATTCCACAAAATACAACAAGGGTTGAAGGAGAAACCGCTCTTAAAGTTCTCAAGCTTCTTGAGGTACTTGAGGATCTTGATGATGTTCAGGAAGTTTACTCCAACTTTGATATGCCTGAAGAGGTTATGAATAATGCATAGATTTTTCTCCTGCTTTTTTACTGCTTTTTTAGCAGGAGTTTTTTGCAACAGCTTAGAAGTGTCTGGAGCTCCCGCTAACTCCATAGTAACTACCGTTGAAAGAGAATCTGCACTTCTCTTTAAAACCAGCATTTCAAAAAAGGAGCAACTTCCAGAAACAGAACTCTCTATTCCCTGGGATAAACCCTCGTTCCAGTTCTGGCTCTCCTACTACAAGAACAGATGGAACAGAATGAAGCTCATCTCGCAGATTGATAACTTTAAGGTTTTCTATCCAACTATCAAAAAGATCTTTGAAAGAGAGGGAGTTCCAGAAGATCTTGTTTTTCTTGCTATTGTGGAGAGTAATGGTGATCCCTCTGCAGTATCAAGAGCCGGTGCAGCCGGTCTGTGGCAACTGATGCGGGGAACGGCAAGGCTCTACGGCCTGAAGGTGAACTGGTATATTGATGAGAGATTTGATGTTGAAAAGTCAACCGTAGCAGCTGCAAAATACTTAAAGTATCTTCATTCCCTCTTTGGCAGATGGGATCTTGCAATAGCAGCGTACAACGCTGGTCCTGGAACGATTTTCAAAAGGCTCAAGGCACTTGGAGCTGATCACTTCTGGGATCTAACAAAGCTTCCAAACGAAACTCTTAACTACGTTCCAAAGTTCTATGCAGTTCTCTCTTTTATCAAAGAAAAGAACTTATTCGAAAATGGCAGGAATTCAGTACCCCTCGTAAAGATAAAGGTTTTATCCAAAACCTCTCTTTACCAGATTTCCAGGAAGTTAAAAGTTCCTTATCACGTAGCGAAAAAGTTCAACCGTCAGTACAGGAAGAGAGTGGTTCCAGCCGGTCACTACGTTTACGTTCCTTCAAATTTTGTAAAGAAGACGGACATTCTCAAATATGTAGATTCATCAAAAATTTACGTTTATGTTCCAAGGAAAAGCGAAAAGATTATTTCAATTGCAAGACGTTTTGGTGTGGATGCAAAACTGATAAAAGAGATAAACAGACTTAAAAGAACTGTAGTTTACAGGGGACAACCTATTCTGATTGTTAAGAGAGATTACGGAAGGGAAGAGATTGCCGATGGGAAAAGTTAAAGAGACAGATACAGTAATTCTCTACGATCCAGAGAAGGAAAAAAAATACTTTTTAAATCTTTCTCTTGCAAAGGGGAAGTTTAATACCGATAAAGGAGAAATAGATCTTTCTACTATCCCATCCAGAAAGTACGGCTCACTAATTGAGACCCATAAAGGTTTTAAATACGTTATTTTGCCTTGCACCCTTTACGATTTCATCATGTTTAAACTCAACAGGCTTACCCAGATAGTCTATCCAAAGGATTCAGCCTACATAGCACTAAGGTTGAACGTTAAGCCCGGTGATCTAATTGTTGAGAGCGGCATAGGAAGTGGAGCTATGACTGCCGTCTTTGCACACATTGTTGGTGATACAGGGAAAGTTGTAAGCTACGAGAGAAGGGAAGAGTTCATAAAGAATGCCCTTTCTAACCTTAGGAAACTTGGGCTTGATCACAGAGTTGATGTGAAGCACAGAGATATTGAAGAAGGTTTTGACGAGACGGAAGCTGATGCTGTTTTCTTAGATGTTAGAGAACCCTGGCTTTACATAGATAAAGCTTATAGAGCTTTAAAAACGGGGAACATGCTGGGTATTCTTGTCCCGACTGTAAACCAGGTGATTGAAGTTCTGAAAAAGTTAGAAGAATTACCTTTCATGGATATAGAGGTTTCTGAAATACTTCTCAGAAAATATAAAATAGTCCCTGAGAGGTTAAGACCGGAAGACAGAATGCCTGCCCATACTGCTTACCTTATTTTTGCCAGAAAACTACCTGAAGAGATAGAGGTTTAGATGGAGGTTTTAGAACTTTTACATAAATCGGGAATTATAGGTTATATTCTCTTCTTTCTTTCAGTTATTTCTGTTGCTATCATCATAGAGAAACTCTTGATTCTTCGCCTTTCAAAGCTCGTTCCCAAAGAGGATTTACGGCTTATAGTTGACTTTTTAAGCGAAGGAAGCATTGGAGATGCTGTGGAGCTCTGCAAGGAAAGAAGGAGTTTTCTTTCTTCCATAATTCTTGATGCTCTGAAAAACATAGGAGAACCGACAAAGGAAAACTTCCTCCATGCATTTGAGGTAACAGCCAAAAGGAAGTTTATGGAGCTTGAGAGAGGTATGTCTCTACTTGCAACAATAGCAGCAGTTTCTCCCCTTTTAGGACTTGTAGGAACAGTCCTTGGAATGATTAAGATATTTGGAGTCCTAACAGCAGGCAGTACTTCAATCGGAAATCCCCAACAGTTATCTGCAGGGATGGCAGAAGCACTTCTCACAACAGTTTTTGGTCTTCTTGTTGCCATTCCTGCGGTTATCATGTACAACCTCTTTCAGAGAAAACTGGATAAGATAGCAGCCGAAATTGAATCTGCAGGAGTCTTAATAGCCAACAACTTTAAAGCCCTCAAATGAGGGTAAAGCATAGCAACTTTCCATCTTCCATAATCTTAACTTTTTCCTTTCCAATTTTCAGCGTAATTGTCGGTTTATCTATCAGAAGATCTATATGCACGTTTGCTCTTATTTCTCCACCAAAAGCGCTGTTGTCTCCAATTGCTATATGACAGGTTCCAAGGATTTTTTCAGCCTCGAGTATGTTGTCAAACCTTTCTGCTTTTTCGTTTGTTCCGATTCCAAACTCTGCAATGTTGTCTGCGTTCTTCTCATGGTGGATTAAATCTGTCAGGAATTTTGAGAACTCTTTTTCACCCTTTACTTCTATAACCTTTCCGTTTTCAACGAATATCTTTACTGGTTCGCCCAGTTTTCTTGTAGGTGCATATTTTGTTACAAAGACTCCTTCAGCTGTTTCTTCAACCGGTGCAATAAATGCTTCTCCTGCTGGTAAGTTTCCAAAATCTCCGAGTGTACAGAGTTTTCCTGTATCTGCCAGTCCTTCTCTCCCTTCAAGAGAAAATCTTATGTCTGTTCCAAGCGGACATGTAATGTGGGCTTCTGTTGCATCTGTTAGGAGGTTGGCAAGAACTTTTGAACGTTTTTCAACCAGATTCCAGTCTGCCTGCATTGAAGTGTAGAACATGAATGGTTCAAACAGAGGCATACTTGCAAATCTCATTGAGAGGAATTTTGTGCAGAGCTTCCTGAAAAGCGTGTGGCTTAGAGAATGCTCGTTCACGGCAACGACCACTGATGGCAAATCAAGGGGAGAAGTTGTTTCAAGAAGAATTTCTTTTATCTCTTCTTCATCGCTTTGAGTTAATTCTTTTCTCTGTATTCTTTCAAAAAGTCCCTTTGATTTTAGCTCCTCAACGAATTCAGAACTAAAGGTTCCTCTCCAGACAATCTCTGGTGGTTCAAGACCGTGCCTTCCCGTTGGTGGATATGTCAGATGAATAACAGAATTTGAAAAATTCACTCCGAGGGAAAAGAAGAGTTCCCCAATTCTTTCTTTGTAAATATCTGAAAGGATTAAAACTTTGTCTTCTTCAGATGTACAAAGAAATAGATAATCTAAGCATAGAGGAAAGGGCCAAAATTATTATCATAGACAAAATAGGGGAATATAATTTTGAAGAGTTTGAAAAAAACGCGGGCTTGAAATTTAATGATAAAACTCTGCTGAAAACCGCCTTTGCTCACAGATCATTTATAAATGAAAATAGAGGAGTTGTCCCTGAGCACAATGAAAGACTTGAGTTTTTGGGAGATGCGGTTTTGGAACTT
>CAJXJV010000045.1 GCA_913055135.1 uncultured Desulfurobacterium sp.
ACTCCAAGCTCTTTTTCAATCTCATAAACAGCTTTGATAACCTCAAGAATCGAATCGGGATTAATCGATATAGAATCAATCCCTTTCTCAACTAAGAACTTGGCAAAATCTGGATGGTCTGAAGGAGCCTGACCGCATATCCCAACTTTCTTTCCATACCTCTTACCGTTTTCAATAGCCCAGGCAACCAATTTCTTAACAGCTCCGTTTCTCTCCTCATAAAGATGAGCAACAAGGTTGGAATCTCTATCTACTCCAAGTGTTAACTGTGTAAGGTCGTTTGAACCGATTGAAAAGCCGTCAAAGATTTCAGCAAACTGTTCACCAAGAATAACGTTTGAAGGTATCTCACACATCACATAGACTTCCAGCCCTTCCTTACCTCTTTCAAGTCCATACTCTTTCATAACTTCCTGTACTTTTCTTCCCTCCTCAGGAGTTCTACAAAAAGGAATCATCACTATAACGTTTTTCAATCCCATTTCCTCTCTAACTCTCTTTATGGCAAGACATTCAAGACCAAAAGCCTCTTTAAACTGAGGGGAATAGTATCTTGAGGCACCTCTCCATCCAAGCATCGGATTCTCTTCCTTAGGCTCAAAGTATTTCCCACCCAATAGGCTTGCATACTCGTTTGACTTAAAGTCGGAAAATCTTACAACTACCGGTTTTGGATAGAAAGCAGCAGCAATCTTTGCAATTCCAAAGGAAAGCTTATCAACGTAGAACTGTCTTTTATCATCATAACCAACCGTTTTCTTCTCTATCTCTTCTGCAAGCTCAGGATCTTTTTCCTTAATCTCTTCAAAGTTTATAAGAGCATTGGGATGAATCCCTATGTAGTTGTTTATGATGAACTCTTCCCTTGCAAGTCCAACTCCACTATTTGGAAGAAACGAAAGATCAAATGCTCCTTCCGGTGTCGCTATATTAAACATTATCGGAGTTTTTGGCTCTGGAAGAGTTGAAAGGTCAACCTCTTCAACTTCATAGGCAACCTTTCCATCATAGACATACCCCGTAGCCCCCTCGGCACAGGAAACTGTAACGTACTGTTCCTCTTTGAGAACCTCTGTTGCATTGCCAGTTCCAATAACAGCAGGAACTCCTAATTCTCTTGCCACTATCGCTGCATGGCAGGTTCTACCTCCTCTATTTGTAATAATTGCAGCTGCCTTTTTCATTATTGGTCCCCAGTCAGGGTCGGTCATATCTGTTACCAGTATATCCCCATCCTCAAATTTATCTGCATCCTCAACAGACAGGAGAATTTTTACCTTTCCCTCTGCTACCTTTCTTCCAATAGCTATACCGGAAACAAGTACTTTCTCCTTTCTCTCCTCCAACGGTTCGGTTATCCTGTAAATCGTTAATTTGTTATGACCGCTGCGGGAATGAATTGTCTCAGGTCTTGCCTGAAGAATGTAAAGCCTGTTAAGCTCTCCATCCTTTGCCCACTCCACATCCATAGGTGTCCAGCGTTTGTACTTTTGAGAATAATAGTTCTCTATCTCAACTATCCAGTTAGCAAGAATCAGAACCTCGTCATCCGTAAGACAGAACTTTTTCCTGTCCTCAGGAGAAACAGCAACCTCCTTCGTCGGTTCCTCTCCACTGTCACCGTATATCATTTTCATCTTTTTATCACCAAGCTTTTTCTCTATGATTGACCGGTAACCTTCTTTCAGAGTTGGTTTAAAAACAAGCCATTCATCAGGAGTAACGGCACCTTTAACAATCATCTCCCCAAGACCATAAGAACCTGTAATGAGGACTACGTCCTTAAATCCACTCTCAGTCTCAACTGAAAAGCCAACACCTGCTGAAGCTAAATCCGACCTGACCATTTTTTGAATGCCTGCAGATAGAGCAACCTTGAAGTGGTCAAAACCAAAAGCCTCTCTGTAAGAGATTGCCCTATCTGTAAAAAGAGAAGCAAAGCAATTTTTTATTGCGTTAAGAAGATTTTCAATACCCCTGATGTTTAAGAATGTCTCCTGCTGACCAGCGAAAGAAGCTTCGGGCAAGTCCTCTGCAGTAGCAGAGGACCTTACTGCAACATCAACATTTTCTGTGTTGTATTTCTTCGAAAGTTCAAAGTAATACTCTTTTATTAAGTTTTCTAAATCCTTCGGAAATTTGCCGTTACTTATCAGCTCCCTTATTTTCTCTGCTCTTTCAGAAAGATCATCAATGTCGTTTATATCAAGTCCCTTAAGGATTTCCCTTATTCTATCAACGAGACCATTGTAGTCTAAGAAATACCTGTAAGCATTTGCCGTTACAATAAAAGCATCCGGGATATTTATACCCTCTGGAGAAAGAGCTCTCATCATTTCACCAAGAGAGGCGTTTTTCCCCCCAACTAAAGGAACATCTTCAATACCAACTTCTTCAAGCCAGAGAACCAGTTTTTCCATCTCTCCTCCAATCTTCTTCATTTGTTCATTCTATCAAACATAATTACATTAATCACAAACCAGTCCCGGTAAAGGCGATATTCCCAGCTCTTCAAAACCATCAACCAGACAAACGTTATCCGTCTTCATCATGTAGTATTGATCAAGAGTCATTCCAGCACCCAAAATGGCAAGTGGAAAGAGAAGTTGCTTTGGAGCTTCTATTACTATTCTTCTTCTGCCAATACAGGAAAGGACAAACTGAAAAAGCTCCTTCAGAGAAACCACCCTTTTCCCACAGAGCTCATAAGTTCCTGTTATATCTTCATATATTGCTTTCTTTATTGCCCTAACAACATCCTTTACATTTACCGGCTGAACTCTGTACTTCGGGACAACGATTAAAGGAGTGAATTTTGAAATCAATTCCAGATCTTCAAAAAGCTTCTGTCCTCTTCCCATAACTATCGACGGTCTAAAAATCACGTAAGGAATACCAGACTGCTTTATGTACTCTTCAGCCTGAAACTTTGTCCTGTAATATCTGCTCTTTGTTTTATCAGTAACGCCAAGTGCTGAAATCTGAATAAACTTTCTAACTCCTGATTTCAAAGAAGCATCAACCAGCAGCTTTGTATAGTGAAAGTGAACTTTTTCAAAGGTTCCTTCTTTTGATTCTTTCAGAATTCCAAGAAAGTTGATAACCACTTCAGGTTTATAGACATCAACTGCCTTCTGGAGGTTTCCCTCCGAGAAATGAATAAAAGTGGCTGAAGGATACTTCTCTCTTAGTTTTTCATTTCTTGAAACGAGAAGGAGCTCCCTCTCCGGGAGCTCACCTATAAGATGAGTTGCAATAAACCCCGAAGCACCCGTTATGAGGATCTTTGCTTTTTCTTCTCTTCTAACGTGTGTTTCCATGCCAGTATCGCAAAAGAAAGTGGTAGAGCTATCGCAATAATTGTACAAATTATTCCAAGGATTGTGTTCTCGGACATCTCTACCTCCAGAGTGAATTGTCCGGGTAATAATATACTAATTTCACAATAGAGACAATTAAATAAAACGTTGCTAATCATATATTTTTATAACGTTGTAGAGAGTGTCCCTCTCAACGGGAATCTTTCCTGCTTCTTTTATGAGTTTTATGAGCCTGCTCTTCGGCATGTACTCTCCAGCTTTTGCCCCGGCAGCTTGAGTAATATCTTCCTCCGTAACTGTTCCATCTATGTCATCAGCTCCAAACCGGAGAGCAACCTGAGCAATTTTCTCCCCTAACATTATCCAGTAAGCCTTTATGTGTGGAAAGTTATCAAGGAGAAGCCTTGAAACGGCTATGGTTTTAAGCTCATCAACTCCCGTTGTATAGGCTGCTCCGGGAATCTCCGTATTAAGAGGATGAAAAGCAAGTGGAATAAAAGTCTGAAAACCGCCCGTTTCATCCTGAGCTTCTCTCAGTCTCAAAAGGTGATCAACTCTATCAGCGTAACTTTCAATATGTCCAAAGAGCATCGTTGCGTTTGACCTCAAACCAAGTCTGTGAGCAGTTTTATGAATTTCTATATACTCTTCACCGGATATTTTGTCTGGACAGATTTTCTTTCTTATCTCTTCTCTCAATATCTCTCCGCCGCCTCCCGGAATTGAACCAAGTCCTGCTTCTATCAAATCCTTTAAAGTTTCATCAATACTTTTCTTTCCTTTCCCAGCTATGTATTTGATTTCCTCAGCGGTATAGGCTTTTATGTGAATGTCCGGAAAGTTTTCCTTAACAGCTCTCACTATCCCAACGTACTCATCGTACCCCCACTCCGGATGAAGCCCTCCAACAATGTGAACTTCTGTAAGTCCAGGATTCTGTTCCCTGTAACCCTTCAATTTTTTCAATATCTCCTCAACAGTTAGCTCGTAAGCTCCCTCTTCTCCTTTTTTCTTTCTGAAGGCACAGAATTTGCACGTTCCAATGCAGATATTTGTAGGAGTTATGTGGACATTGACATTGAAATAGGCAAACTCGCCGTTCTTCTTCTCAGCAACATAATTCCCAAGAAGTCCTAAAACCGGAAGGTCAAAGGAGTTGAAAAGGGTCAGTCCATCCTCAAATGAAAGCCTCTCTCCGGAGAAAACCTTTTCAGCTATTGGAATAAGCTTTCTATCAGCAAGCACCTCTATAATCTTCTCCATGTTCAGTCTCCACAAAATATGTCCTACATATAAGCTGATTACAAATCAGATTTTAGTAAAACCTTCATTTCCTGCAGAAAAATAGAAAAATCATTCAAATGTTTCTTGTAAACTCCATAAACAACTTCATCATCCACTTTATCGTAGCTATGTATCAAAAGATTTCTGAATTTAGCCATTCTCTTGTAAACTTCCACATTCTCTAAGTTAATAAGACCTTCTTCTGCAAGAATTTCAAAACACTCTGAATAAGTTTCAGGTACTTTTGAGGAAACCCTTGAAACAAGATGGCGACAAATATCAATAATCTGCTCAATAATAAGCTCAAGATTTCTTTCTATGAATCTCTTAATGACAAAATCTTTTCTATAATCATGAAGTGTTTCCACTTTAACGCTTTTGAGTTCTCTCAGATACTCTTCTATCTTCAGAACTTTTCTTTCAAGCAGTTTTTTATCTATCAAGAAAAGCCTCCGAAAGGTAGCTGTACTCATCGTAATCCTTCATGGCTTTTTCTTTGAACTTTGCAAGAATTTCAGAGTTCTTTACAACTAAAGGAGTTCCCGTCCTCAAAATGTGAAATCTCAAAAAAGGAGAAGCTTCGTTTAGAACAACCAGATCTATCTCCTTCTTTACAAGATTTTCAATCCTAACCGCGTAATCCAGCTTTTTCATTCCCCTGGGAGGAAATTTAAAATAGATAGCAACATCAACGTCGCTCTTTTCCGTTGCCAGCCCAGAGACTTGAGATCCAAAGAGATAGGCAAAGATAACGTTTTCATCCTTCTCAAGAACCTCTTTTAGTACTCTTATAAACACTTCTACTTTTTGCTTAATCATCTCTACCAACCGTATAAACTCTTAGAACGTTATAAACTGTATCCCTCTCCACAGGTACTTTTCCAGCTTCTTTTATAAGCTTTATGAGCCTCTCTTTCGGCAGAAAAGAACCTGTATTTGCACCCGCAGAGTGGGTAATTGACTCCTCAACAACAGTTCCATCAAGGTCATCAACTCCAAAGTGGAGGGAAACCTGAGCAAGCTTCTCTCCAAGCATTATCCAGAAAGCCCTTATATGAGGAAAGTTGTCCAGGATAAGCCTCGCAACAGCAAGCATCTTGAGGTCATCAAATCCAGTTGTTAGATTGCCACCGAGCTCGGTGTTTTCTGGATGGTAGGCAAAAGAAATAAAAGCCTGAAAACCGCCAGTTTCATCCTGGAGCTCTCTCAATCTCAAAAGGTGGTCAACCCTATCTTCATAACTCTCAATATGACCATAGAGAATTGAAGCGTTCGTTTTTAGACCGAATCTATGAGCAATCCTGTGAATCTCAAGGTATTTAGCAGATGAAAGCTTTTCAGGACAGAGTTTCTTTCTCAGTTCCTCGTTGAAAATCTCAGCTCCACCACCGGGCAACGAACCAAGTCCTGCCTCTATTAAATCGTGAAGAACTTCATAGATACTCTTCCCGGAAATCCTTGAGAGGTAATCAATCTCCTCTGCTGTGAACGCCTGGATGTGAACATCTGGAAAACTTTCCTTTATTTCTTTCAAAAGAGTTATGTAATAATCATACTTCCAATCCGGATGTAAACCACTGACTATGTGAACTTCGGAAACACCCTTGAAAGATTCAATTTTTCTCAGAACCTCATCTATTGTCAGCTCGTAAGAATCAAAATCTTCTCTACGCCTTCTGAAGGCACAAAACTTACAGCTTCCAACACAGATATTTGTAAGGTTTATATGTCTATTAACAACAAAATAGACAAGATTTCCATTCTTTTTTCTATTTACAAAATCGGCAAGCCTTCCAAGAGTTAAAAGGTCATCTGTCTCGAAAAGCTTAACTCCATCCTCAAACGAGAGCCTTTCACCGGATAGAACTTTCTCTGCTATCGGAATGAGCTCTTTATCTTCCACAAGCTCCGGAACCGGGAACTCAGATACTATTTTTTCCATACAAACCTCTTAAACTCTTCAGAAAGTCCTTTTTCCTTGAAGAACTCAGTTAATCTTTGAATCCTTTCAACTGTCTCCTTTGAAAGGTGGTGTTCCATTAAACACCCTTCTTCCTCTGCAACTTCTGGTGGAAGCTGGAGAACTGTCTTCATGAAATCTATGAGAACTTCGTGCTTTTTGTAGAGACTTTCAGCATACTCCCTTCCCTTCTCGGTTGTCCTGACATAGCCATAGGGTTCATAGAGGATGTATCCTCTTTCTGAAAGCCTCCTCAAAACCTCAGTAACCGTTGGCATTTTTACGTTTCTCTCCCTGGCTATTTCCTTAACCCTTGCAACACCGTTCCTCTTCTCTATGAGGTAGATTGTCTCAAGGTAATCCTCAAGCCTTGGAGCTAACTTTTCCTCTTTCATTATCTCCTCTGATAACTTAGTTAGGTATTTCTAAATTATAAAATATAATAGTTTAAAACCTCATAATAAAGAGTATCCCGTTCAAAAACTGATAAACTCCCTATCCGTAAACTTTGTATTACCATTCAGCTTTTAATCTTCATTCCACAGTGCTGGCACAGTGAAGCCTCAGAAACTATAAAAAGATTCTTTCCTGAAGTTTTCTCCGGTTTTGGTCTGTAAAAGTCAACCATAAACCATGCTCTATCCCACAGACCAAGCTTTTTGAGAATCTCATAGGCTGCAGCCCTTCCATCTCTAACTGCTTCAATTACAGAAGAAACCCCGTTAAGGGAATCTCCAACTACGAAGACTCCATTTTCAAAAAGTTTCTCTCCCGAAACACCAAAAGTTTTGAAAATTCTTCTATCCTTCTCAAAACCAATGGCAGGAAGTAAATAATCAAACTCAACCTCTCCACAGGAAAATTTAATTTTGTTACCTTCAACCAGTTCTGGCTGGCAATTTGTATAGATTCTCACTCCCTCTCTTACAGCAGTGTTTACCTCTTTCTTCTGAGCTTTCACATTTTTAGCCTCTCCTCTATAGAAAACAAGAGCTTCTCCACCATTTCTAACTGTAAGCCTTGCGACATCAAAAGCTGTATCTCCCGCTCCAATGATTACAACTCTCTTAGCTTTTAATTTTGGCGGAGTTTTCAAAAATGAAAGAGGATAAAGAATCTCTGGACTTCCTTTGATTGGAATATCCAGCTTCTTTGCCTTTTGAGCTCCAGTTGCAATGACAATGAAATCGTAACCTTCCAGCTTTGATCTGATTTCACTGTTTAAGAAAACACTAATGTTTTTAAATGAGGTTATGAACTCAATTTCCCTTCTTAGAAGAGCTTTGTCAAGTTTAAAGTCGGGTATCAGGTTTAAAAGCCCTCCAAGCTCACCTTCCTTTTCAAAAAGATCAACTTTCACACCTGCTGAGGCAAGGTAATAAGCTACTGTTAATCCGGCTGCCCCTCCACCTATGACAGCAACTTTTCTGTCAACAACTGGAAATACAGGCTCTCTTTCTATTATTTCAATTTCCTCAAGGACTCTTCTTCCAAATTCTCTGTGAACCTCTCTTATCCTGAGTGGTCTCTCAGGAAGGACTCCACACTTTGTTTCGCATTGAGCAGGACAGATCTCTCCAAGAGTAAAGGGAAAGGGAGCTCGTGTCATAAAAGAACCAAAAGCCTTTCTGAAATCTCCTATACTCGAATAGCTCATAAAAGTCGGAACATTGACGTTTGCAGGACAGAAGTCCTCACAGGGAGAAGTTTCCCTTTTAGCTCCTTTTCTGGCATCAAGAGCCTGAATGACGTAGAGGAGAAGCTGAGCCAGAACAAGTGTAACTGAACCGTAGTTAATTTCAAATCCTATGAGGTAAAGGTAATAAAAAGGGAAGAGAAAAATCAAAAGAAACGAAATTCCGGAAATCCAACGTTTCTGGTAGAGTTGTCCAAGCCCCGGGAGTAGAAGTGAAAGGTAGAAAGCTTTTTTGCGTTCTCTTAGAATCTTTTTTCCTTCTATATGAAACTCAAAATCGGGAAAGTTCACTCCGCTCTCCTGAAACCTCAGTTGATGTTTCTCAGAGGAATAGAGATTATACCTGAATGTTTATGTTATTGTACGGAAAGATTTCATGTATTGAACTTGAACACAAGTTGACATTCTGACAATGATGACTATATTTCTATTACGCAAAAACGTCCCCATCGTCTAGCCCGGCCCAGGACACCGGCCTTTCACGCCGGCGACGGGG
>CAJXJV010000046.1 GCA_913055135.1 uncultured Desulfurobacterium sp.
AACTTATTTTTGTTCTCTGGCAGTTTTCTATCCGGTCTTTCTTGTGGTAATTTTTCTCTTCTTTCTTTTGGTAAAACTGTGGTAAATGGGGTAATTACACCCAAGGTTACTTTTTTTTTACTGCCGATTTTTTTGGAACACTCTTTCTTTTATGGATCTTCTCTATTGGTTTTTTCTTAAAGAAATGGGTACCGAATTTTGAAAAATTTCCCAGTTTCTTGTAGAGGATTGCTTCAAGGATTAAACCGTTAGTTTTTAAATTCAGGGAGCTGTCCACTTTATTGTCTCTGGTATATTTCCCGGCAAGAAATCCCGAATCTGTTTTTAAGTTTTCAATTTCTTTTACCAGCATTTCTGTGTATTCTGTTTTAAACAGAGAATTCCATAGGATAGCCAGTGCAGATGGAAGCACTTCTAATTCAGGATAAGCTTTTCCTGAAGGATCAACAGAAGTGAAAATTTGCCCTCCCTTTCTGTAAATCGTTTCGTAAAGGAACCAGGGGGATCTGTCAAGTTTTACTTCTCCCATGCAGGTTGGAATTTTAGATTCTTTATATCTTTGTTCCTGTGCAAAAAGAATATTTCGTGCGTAATGTTCAAACTGGTAATTGTAGGGTTGTTCTATGAGCGTAAGGATGAAAGGGTCACTTGTAACCATTGGATTACTTGATGAATGGGGAATTTCATAGTTGAATATTGCGTCATACACCACTTTTTCCTTTTCGACCTTGTCTTTAAAGTTAATGTCAAAATCCCTCAGAGAAAGGGAAATGTAGTGTTGATAGCCAAGGGCGTCTATCTTCTTTAGGTATTCCTTCTTACCATCAAAGAACAGATCATAAACGTTGTCATTTTTTACAGCCTTCCTAAGGTCAAACCTGCTAACAATAGTGTTAATTTCATCTCTGTACTCTGGATAGAGATTTCCCAGGACGTAAAGAGCTTTTAGTAATCTTGCAATGTGGTAAATGTTCCATCCTATTCCCTTTTCAGAATATCTATTTGCAAAATCAACCATATTACCGTTCTGGGTGTTATAAACGATATTTGGTAGTTTATTGTTGTAAAGCTTCATTTTTAAAAGAGTTGATAGAAGGCTATTTATTCTACTTTTAAAAGTTGACTTCTCTATTAAGCCGAGTTTATCGGCAGAAATTGTTGCAAAAATGGTAAGAGCAATGTCCTCAACTGTTGCCTGGGGGTAATGATTTCCCCCGTTTACCATACCTGTTTTTGGATTATAGTTTTTTTCAAAATATCTCCATGCAGTACGAGCAATTTCTATGTCTTTCTTTGTAATTTCCTGCTTACCGAGTGGACGTAGTACAATATCGTGAACGTCGGACAGAATTACCCTTTCATCTTCGTAAGGCACATGGACTATTTTAAATTTTTCCTTAAAATTCTTCAGTTCTTTTAGCAGGTCTTTTTTCCTGACATAAAGTCCACACAAAACCTGATAGTCGTTGACATATCTTTCAACTCTGCAGTTTTTAAGCACTTTCTTATACTTGTTAAAGACCTGGAATGCTTTGTTTCTCTTTTGTGTGTTAAAAAGAAAAACGGAATAGTAACGTTTTCTCTTCTTTGGTAGACACTTAAAAGAATCTACCGATGAAATGTATTTATCCCAGTAGGTTTCTCTTGAAGCTATTTTTCTAACAAGAGGTCCCATGCTTTTGTAAAGGATTGATTCAAGGATGATTCCGTTAGTATTCATTGTTATTGCTGTGTTATATCCTGGTTTCTTCTCGTATTTACCGGAGAACCAACCTCTATTAGGGTCGTAAGCATCTTTAATTATGCTATAGAGTAATTTTGAATAGCCATCGTTCATAATTGATAGCCAACCAATAACGGCTTTTGTGCTGATTGATTTCAAGCTATCTTCATCCTCTCCCGTTTCAGCAATACACTTCCACTTCTCACCGTTTACATAAACGGTGTTATAAACAAACCATGGTGGTTGATCAACGTTGTCTTCAGAAACAGCAGTAGGAATACCGGTTATAAGGTATCTCTTTTTTTGAGCATTGTACACGGCTTTCCCATACTTTTCCGTTAAAGGATCCCAGCCCAATTCCAACGCTTGAAGGATATAGGACTCACTAACAACGTAGGTATTTGCTCCTTTCCGCGTATCAACAGGTATTTTTTCTCCGTAAACATCAATTAACTTTATATGGTTATACTTTTTCGCCTCTGCTGCGTTGAAACCCCAGAGTTCAAATCCTTTTGCTGCATATTCTTCATATCCTGTTCTTCCTTCTTGAAGGTAAAGAGTTTTCCCGTCTTTGTTAATTGCACCGTACATGTTACCTTCTCTGTCTAAAACATTACAGAAGTTCCACCTTAGAACGGTTCTATCTATGTCATAGCTGTAAATAGGTAGACATGTTTTTATAATCTTGAAGGCAGTCAATAACCTTCCTATATCAAGAGCTGACCATCCAATACCTACATCAGTTGGATTGTTGGTATAGTCGGTCATGTGACCGTTTAAAGCGCTGTATGCTTTGTTCGGCATCTGGTCGTTGTAGAGCTTAATTTTCTGGAAAGTTGCAAGAAATTTTGAAAATTTTCTGTCAAATTCTTCCCAGCTTATAATCCCAAGCTTGTAAGCAGAAAACAACCCAAGTATATAACTTGAAAGATCCCACGCAGTTGAGGCAGGATATCTGTCTACTGCATTTGCCCAACCCGTACTTTTGTTATAGTTATTCTCAATGTATTTCCATGCAATCCTGGCAATTTTCAGTTCTTCTTTTGAAGGCTTACATATTAATGGACAATAATCAACAGGTTTTGCAATAAAAGGACGACATCTACTTTTACAAGCCTTGCAAGAGCTTTTTTTATCGCAGTATGTCTTGACCACAACAGCACAGTAACGGTATTCGTTGCACAACTTCTTTCGAAACTCTTCGGCTTCCTTTTTTGAGCGAACTTTTTCCGTTCTTACGGTCCACCATCCATTTTGAGTTTTAACAACGAAAAATTTGTATCCTGTTTCCTTTTTAGCTCTTTTTAGAAACTTGACAGCTTGATCCCTGGTGAAGAAAGAACCTATTTGAACAGAATAACAGGTTGAAGCAAAAGTACTGGTAGAAGAAAGGATGACGAGAAGCAAAACTAAAAAAAATTTATACATTAAAACTCCATTCATTCCTTCCTTGTAGCCCATATTACTAAAGGTCCAACCTTTTTAAAGAAAATAGACTCTAAAACAATGGCATTTGTGTTAATGTTAATTGACTTATTTATTCTGCCTGACTTCTCATAGATGCCAGCATACCAACCCTTTTCGGGATTGTAGTTATTTTTAATTTTCTCGTAAAGGAACCTTGTATAGTCGTTAGGATAGAGGACGTACCATGCAAAAGCAGCTTTTGTACTAAGGGTTCTAAGATCGTTGCGTACTTCTCCTTTGTCCGTTATAGCTTGCCACGGTTTTCCATTGACAAATATACAGTTATATATAAACCATGGTGGTTGATCTATGTGATCTTCTGTTACTGCAGTAGGTATTCCTGTTTCTTTAAACCTCTTCTCCTGAACCTTGTAAATCCGATATGCAAATTCGGAAGAGTAGAAGTCCCAACCGAATTCAAGACCATCAAGCATGTAGGGTTCGCTTAAAACATAGTTGTTTGCACCAGAATTTTTCAAATCCCTCACATCGTAGGGGATATCTATTCCAAAAATTTTAGTAAAGGATAGATGTTCACGGTAATCAAGTGATTTTATAACGTCAAGGGAAAGCATAAAGAGCATTTTTGCAGCAAATTGTTCGTAGCCTAACCTTCCTTCCTGAAGTATCTGAAGTTTGCCATTTTTTGGCTTTCCTGAAACTAAAACACCGTTCTTTGCCAGTGCATCTAAATCCCAGCGCTGGAGAATTTTGTGTATTTTCTCAGTAAACTCCGGATATTTGTTGAGTAAGATGAACAGAGGAATGGAAATTCTTCCAATATCAATTGCTGACCATCCTATTCCTTTTTCGCTGAGATGTCCTTCATAGTCTGTCATTTTACCGGTGAGAGTATCGTAAGATTTGTTGGGAAGCTTGCCTTCAAAGAGGGGCATTGTGTAAAAAGTTGTAAGGAGTTTATCTACTCTTTTCCTAAATTCTTCGTCGCTGACTATTCCGATTTCATGGGCTGATATCAGGGCAAGGAGATAGTTCCCAGTATCCCAGAGTGTTGTGGAGTGGAAACCATCAACAGAATTTACCAGTCCAGTGGAAGGCTGGTAGTTGTTTTCAAAGTACTTCCATGCGATCTTAGCAATTTTTAAATCTTCGGAAGTTAAATTTCCTGTTGTAAATTTTGCGGGAGGATGGGTTATTTTAACGTGAACACGTTCCATCTTTAAACTTTCATCAAGCCTGGTCAGGTGGTATATAAGGGAGAAGGCTAATATCAGCCCAACTATGAAAGCTATGTGATTACGAGCGTATACGACATTTTCGCGAAATACCCGCCATTTACTCTTCATTTTCTATCTCCTCTGAAGGACTTATAAGAGCTGCTCTGATTATTACAAGGAGGGCAGATACGTTGTAGTAAGACCAGAATAAGTTTGTTAAGTAACCAACAAGGTTGTGTCTTTCACCCAAGAGTATAAGAATACCGTTGAATGCTGCACCCAAAACAGTAAGTAAAACAATCGCTAACTGTGGTCTAACGAGAGCTAAGAAATTGCCGTGCTGTCTTATTTTTGGTGTGACTGTGAAGCGAATAGTTTCTCCTTTTAAAACTTTCCACATTGCTTTCAAAACGAGAGGAAACTTAGCAATGTAGTATTGGCTCCCTCTTTGCGTATTAATTCCCCACGTTGCAATCATAAATGCAAGTTCGTTTGCTATTAAGAAGGGTAAAATATGAAGAAAAAAGCTTGAAGAGTAAGCAGTTACAGGAGGAATACCTGTAAAAAAATACACAATGGGAGCAAGGAGAAAGATAAAAACGGCAATTGATGTTATATATGACCACATAGTAGACCAGTACATGAGTTTTTGTCCAAGGGACATATTTTTTCCCACTAAGAACTTTTCTCTCTTTGCTATATCAAGAGTACCACCGGCATATTTAAACTGCTGAACTGACCAGGATAGTAAATCTTGTGGAGACAGCATTTTTGATTCAACTTTTGGATAGAGGATGGTTTTCCACTCACATACACTGGAAGAATGCTCGAAGATGGTTGTATAGATATCCTCTGAAACATGAAAGACAAAGTACTCAAGATCAAGTTCTTTAATGGCTTTTTCTTTGTCCTTTGCTTTCGTTACTCTATCAACAAACCTTTCAATTGCGGTAAGTTCAAGGGCTGTTCTTCTGTGTATTGAAGCTGCACCACAGCAAAATGGTGCATTGTAAGCATTTCTTCTTCTCTGGATGACATCGTAAAACATTCTTGGATCAACGCCAAACGGGTCATAACCAATTCTTACTTCTCCGAAAAGCTTTTCTATTCCTATGCCTATGAGTTCTCCAAATTTTCCAAATTTTTCTCTTAAATAACTATGTAGCCTTTTACCCTCAGGAATGTCGTAAAACCATTGGGGAGTTTGAACAAAGGCAACCTTGGGATCTCTGAAGAAACCCATGGTATCAATCAGAATGGAGGGGAAAAGTCTTGTATCTGCATCACATATAACAATAAAATGTCCTTCCGTTTTCGTCATAGCATCAGTAATTGCTCCTGCCTTGTATCCTTTCCTATTATCGCGAGTGATCTGAATGACGCCTTCTTCTTCTATCATCTTCTTCATAGCTGGATTTTTACTATCGTCCAGAACATATATGTTAACCTTCCAATTCGGTAATTTTTTTACTTTTTTTGCATCCTTGATACTAAGTCTTACAAGTTCAGGTTCTTCGTTGTAAACAGCTATGTAAATGTCTATTGAGATTGGTTCTCCTTTATAAAACTTTTTTAACTTTTCTGGAACCACTTCGTCCATAAATTCCGGAGGCGCTTTTTCTTCATAGTCCCGTATCATCCAGTAATTTAAAAAGCTGAGTATTGACCCGATGTACATCATTGTTTCTGCTATTACAAGAGGTATAGCGAACCATAGGGCATTTAAGTTCAGAGAGGATGTCCATCTCCAGTATATGTACCAGCCACCAAGAACGATAGTTATAACAGCAATAATCTGGTATAACACTTCTTGGACTAAACTATAAGGTGTAGGAGGCGGAGGAGTTCTGTGTTCGTACTTCTTGAAGTAGAAGTTCATCTTCTAATCCCTAAAAGTCATCTTTTTCGTAGATATTATAAGAAATAAGTTTGTTTCCCTGCTTTAGATTAATTATTACTCTGCGTCCTTCTGGATCTATCTTTATTGAAGTTCTAAGTAAACTGTCCTCTTTCACTTTCGGAATCTTGTATGTGTGAACTTTATCTCCAATTCGTACTGTTAGTGAAAGGTTTTTGAAATTCCTGTGAGAGTCATTAATAATAACAAGCTCTCCTTTATCAATGACAACAAGTATTGGTTGATAAGCCATTTTTACCGCATAATATCCCAACTTTGGTAACTGTTGAAAGTCAACAATGCCCCAGTTTATTGAAGGCCAACACTCTCTAAAAACAAACTGGAATATGGCAGAAACAGGATTATATCTTTGAAGTCGGAGATGTTCTATGGCGTACTTCAAAAGCTTATACTGATATTTTTGGGAATTTTCTATGAATTCTTCTATGTCTTTGCCCTGGGAGATATGAGCTAAGTTGAACGTCTCATGCTTCTGGAAGTTATGGTATTCCCAGACTTCCCAGTCTTTGTCGTTTTTTGGAAAGATATTTTCTGCTGGAATTATTTTGAGTAGGGAATAAATATTCGGTAGGGACTGAGCTCCAAACTCTGAAATCAAAGGGCTTTCCATCTTTTTCTGGAACTCATTTTTATAGTCGCCAAAGTACCATCCAGCCCAGAAGTGCTCTTTATCTAAGGAAGCTTTTTTCACGTATCTTGTTTTGTCAAGAGAACGCACTTCCTGAAATAGCCGGTTATCAAGATGTATGTTTTGCTTTGGGTTATAGTCTTTGTATTTGTATTTCATCCACCATGCATCCCACGGTGGTTCGTTGTGAAGCTGCCATACTACAATTGATGGATGGTTGTAAAATTGAAATACCATGTCCTTAGCCTGTCTAACGGCTTCCTTTTCAAACTCGGGTGAATCAATGTATCCCCACTGAAGAGGAAAATCCTGAACTATTAGCATTCCGTATTCATCTGCTAATTTGTAAAACCTCTGAGGTTCTATGTGGGCATGAACCCTTATAGCGTTGATATTGGCTTTCTTCATGAGCTCTAAATCAAATATGTATTTGTTATTTGTCATTTCACTCATCCACTGCGAGGAGATGTAGTTCGTTCCCCGCACGAAGATTCTTTTGCCGTTTAGATACCACTGCCCTTTATCGTCAACAAAGAAACTTCTGATGCCAAACGTTTCTTCTTTCCTGTAGAACAAGTTATCCTTTTCTTTTAAGGTAAGGATTAGCTTGTATAGATAAGGGAAACCATAATCCCATGTACTCCACAGTTTTGGATTCTTTATTCTTATGTCAAAACTTACATGGTTACGGCCGGGTTTCAGGGTAACTTTTTTCTTTCCTTCAAGGATAAAATCTGAAGTAAAGTTGTGAGGAACGATTCTGTAGTTTAAAGTTTTTTCAGAAAACTCAGAATAGGAAATTATGTCAAGGGAAATGTTTATAACGGCTTCTTTACCAACCTTTACAGGGCTTATGAGAAGATTATCAATGTAATAGTTCCCTATTTCTTCAATATAAACATCGTTCCATATACCACCTGTATTGTAGTCCTGCCCCCTTGGAGACCATGCTCCTCCGGGTCTCATGTCATGGTGATTAAGGATCCCTTTTATAAGGGTTTTTCTTAGACTCCAATTTTCCCCTAAAGGTTCAAAGGGACTATCTACTTTTACTCCCAAGGTATTTTCTCCTGAAGAAAGGTAGTTCGTTACGTCGAAACAGAACTTCTGAAAATACCCTGTGTGTTTCCCAACATAGTTATTGTTCAGGAAAACCTCTGCCTTATAGTCCACACCTTTAAAACAGAGAAGGTAGTGGGATTCAGGGGATGGAGAGAAATCGAAGTTCTTTTCGAACCATGCTATACCTGAATGATTGAGCTTTCCATAAAAGAACCAGATAGAAGGTACTTTTACTTCCTTTTCCTCATTTGATTGAATTTCTTCAAGTCCGTTGTGAACTATTTTAAAGTGCCAGACTCCGTTTAAAGAGTAAATACGGGGATAGTAAGAACTGTCTGCCTTTGCACTATAAGATGAAAGGATTAACGCTACACACAGGAAAAAGAAAAGATTTTTTATATTCATACTTCGCTCCTGCTATTCTCCTCTAATTTTCTTTGCCATAACAAATACATTTTCTCCATTTTGCGAATAGTAATTAACTTCATCCATGAAATTTATTATGATTAGAAGCCCTCTTCCTCCTTCGGAGAGACTTGGTAGTTCAGGTTCAGGTGAGTGTAAAAACTTTAAATCCATAGGTATTCCTTGATCGTAAAACATAAAGAGCAATTTTTTTCTTCCTTTATCATCCTCCTCCACTCTTATTACCAACTTTACCTTATGTCCTGGTTCTCCCCTATAGGCGTGTTCAATAACATTTGCGCAAGCTTCTACTACGCAGAGCTCTATCCTGTAAGCCTGTAGCTTGTTTAAACCTA
>CAJXJV010000047.1 GCA_913055135.1 uncultured Desulfurobacterium sp.
TAAAGGAATAACGCTGTTGGCTTATCTATATGGTTTTGCTTTAGGTTTTTCTTATTTAAGAAATATCAACAGGAGGTTGGTAGCTTAATTTCTCACCCAGCGTATTATACATGTAAATTCTTTTATTAGCTTACTCATTTGTCCAACAACTTTTGGTCGTGTAGCTTGAGCATTCTGATTGGCTAAGTTGAGTAGCTGTGTCGCGTATTTGGGAAATTCAGGACTTTCTATTTCCATCAGTATCCGTATTTCTTCAGTTTTTATTTTAAGCTCCATAAAAACTCCCCTATAGTTCCTGCTATTCTTTCTTCAAAATACTATATTAACTAAGTTCTCAGAACTACTTTTTAATTCTAACTCAATAAAGCGTTTCTTTAAATCATAGTTATTCTTCTTATCTGCAGTAGCAAATCCACTTTTTATTAAAAAAGCGTTGATGAATATCCTGTTTTTTAAATAAACATACGCTTCTACAAAATCCCTATTAGCAACATAGTTCTTGTCAAATTTAAGGTAAACTTTCTTTTTTAAAACGTATTCTTTCAGGTAATTTTTAGTTCTATCCAGATCTTTTATTGCAACGCCTCGGAATTTCACAACAAGTCCGGTATCCAATCTTAGACTTCCATCATCTAAAATTTTCACAACCTTATAAAGTCTATCGTTTTTGAAATTTAGTTTTCCGGGATCTATAATTGGCTTTGCATCTTTTATTCGAGGCACATATTCGATCTCCTCGACATCAATAGAATTCTTTCTTTTTACAATCTCTATTTTCATATTAAAATTTATCAAGCTATTTATTCCAATCTTTTTCTTTATAATGTCCAGGAAATTTTCATTTATCTCATATCCGATAGCATTTCTGTTTAAGTCCAGAGCAACTTTTACTGTTGTACCACTTCCTAAAAAGGGGTCTAAAACGGTTTCCCCAACAAAAGTAAACATTTTTATTATTCTCCTTGGTAATTCTTCTGGAAACATTGCTTCATGTTCTATCTGTCTTGCTCCACCAAAATACCAATGTCCATAAAAGTACTCTTTCCATTCTTCTTTCGTAAGTTTAGATTTTTCTTTTATATCCTTGGGAATTTTTCTACTCTTGCCCGGTTTTTTAAAGATAAGAATATGCTCATAATCTATTTCGACCATCCCGTTGGGAGGATAAGGGTAAGAGCCCATTACATTTGCTCCACCCGTGGTGTTCATTGTGGTTTTCTTCTGCCAGATGATAGAACCCATATAGTCAAAGCCTATGTCTTCACATTGAGCTATTATTTCAGAATGGAGAGGGATAATTTTATACCTTCCGTAAATTATTGACCTTGCAAATTGGTCGCCGATGTTTATTACCAGTCTGCGTCCTGGTTCCAATACTCTGTAAGATTCTTTCCAGACTCTGTATAAATCTTTAAGATATTCATGTAAGCTCTGACCATAACCTATTTGCCCGGGAGCACCATAATTTTTTATGGACCAATAGGGTGGAGAAGTAACCACTAACTGAACTGAGTTATCCTCAATTTCAACCATTTTTCGGCTGTCGCCAGTTATTATCTTTGCCCAATTTTCCATATTCGCCACCTATTCCTCACCTGTATATTCATTTTATTGAAACTTCGGGTGATCTGTCCCCTACAGATATCACCTTTTTTGCTGTTTCTTCTTTTTCTTTCTTGTGGAATCTCTAAATTCTACTTCTCCAGGGTCAAATTTTTCTGGATTATAGTATCCAAGCCATTCAAGTAATTCTTCTTTTTCTTCATCGTCAAACTTCTCCGGATTTTTGAAGAGCTCCAGTATTCTGTAATAACCGTAAACTCCGCCACAGTCCTCTGGAGGGCAGGCTCTCTCACCAGCAATACACTTTGGATAAACTTTTCTCCTGTCTCTGTGTAAAATTGCTTCCAATTCTATGTCGTGAACCCAGTAGTCTCCAAAGTCATATATATAAACTGCCTTTCTGTTAGCTTCGGAGAACCAGTTTTTAATTTTTGCTCGTTTTGCTGAGAGGGTATCATTGCTGAATTCGTCGGGAATTCCTATCTTTGCTAATTTGCCAGTCTTAGGGTTTTTAATTTCAAACTCAAAAAGGTGGTAGTCTTCCCATCCCATAGCATCCTGAATGGCTCTGTGAAGTTTATAGAATGTAAAGTTTTCCGGTACCTGAATTACTCTCCAGATTTTTGGCTCAATTTCAGAAAGCGTAACCCTGAATTGATACACTTTTTCAGACATTATCCTGCCCTTTCATCAGGTTTTTTTCTGGAAACCTGCATTTTAACGGGAATGTACTTACAGATCGGGTCTTCCTGCATGTAGTCGTTATGTTCCCAGTATGCCCTTACTCTACAGCCATTGCAGATTTTAACGTATTCGCAAACTCCACACCTTCCCTTGTACTCTTCAATCTTTCTCATATCCTGCATGATTTTTGACTCAAACCAGGCACGGTCAAAAGGTACATCAAACACGTTTATATCTGAAATTGGGAAGTAACTGCAGGGTCTTAGCCAGCCGTGACAATCGATATAGGCAATTGACTGACCTGCAACACAACCCTTTCCACCGCCTGTTCCAAATACTAAGTTACGCCTTTTGAGGTCAAGACCGTCTCTTTTGGCATTCTGATTGAAAATCCTGTAGTAGTGAGGAGCACAGGTTGGACGAACAAGGATTGTATTATCGCCTTTCAGGATTAGTTCTTTTTCCAGTTCGTAGTGCCAGTTTAGCCAGTATTCAGCTTCCTCGGCGTTGAGAAGTTCAGCGTTTGCTTCTTCACCCCTTCCAACTGGAAGAACTAAGAACATGTACCACGCTTTTGCTCCAATTTCTCTTGCTTTTTTATAGACATTTGGGATGTCAAAGGCGTTTCTCTTCGTAAAGGAAGAGTTGATGAGGAACGGAATATCGTGTTTTTTAAGGAGTTCAGCAGCTTTCATTACACCTTCATAAGCTCCAGGTTGCTTCCTGAAATCATCATGGATTTCAGGGGTTGAACCATCAAGAGAAAGGGAAACCATTCTTATTCCAACTCTCTTCATTTCCTTGCAGGCTTCATCATCAACTAAGGTTCCGTTTGTTGCTATACACATTCTGAAGCCTTTTTCAGTTCCGTAAGCTGCCAGGTCCCAGACGTCGTTTCTGAGTAGCGGTTCGCCACCAGTCAGGACAATTGTTGGTTTCGATATCTTTGCTATGTCGTCCATTAACTTTTTCCCGTCCTCAAGAGAAAAATCTCCCTGTTCTGACTCCATTGTTGAAGCAGAACGGCAGTGAATACAGTTAAGATTGCATCTTCTTGTAATTTCCCATGCTATCCACTTTGGAAGGAATTCCTCTTTTACTGCCATAGTAGCCCCTTTAGAATGTTCTGGAAAAGAAAGTTTATCAAATTACTCTCTTGCGAGAGCTTCAATCTTTTCAGCCTGCTCTGCTGCTGACAGAGCGTCTATCATTTCGTCGAGTTCACCGTCGAGGAATTCTTCAAGGTTGTAGAGGGTAAGTTTAATCCTGTGGTCTGTAACCCTGTTTTCGGGGAAATTGTAGGTTCTGATTTTTTCGCTTCTGTCACCGCTTCCAACCTGTGAACGCCTTGCCGAGTCAACCTGCTCTTTCTGTTGTCTTTCGTAAAACTCTTTGAGTCTTGCTCTCAGTATCTTCATTGCTTTAATACGGTTCTGGATCTGGGAACGTTCGTTTGAGCAGGTTACAACGATTCCGGTAGGAATGTGGGTAATTCTCACAGCAGAGTCTGTTGTGTTTACGTGCTGTCCACCGGCGCCAGATGCACGATATGTATCTATCTTCAGGTCTTTTTCATCAATCTGGATGTCAACCTCTTCGGCTTCTGGCAGAATTGCAACGGTTGCAGCGGATGTGTGAATCCTTCCACCAGACTCTGTTACGGGAATTCTCTGAACCCTGTGGACACCGCTTTCATACTTGAGCCTGCTGTAAGCACCTTTTCCAGAGATTGTTGCGATAACTTCCTTGATTCCACCAAGTCCCGTCTCGTTGAGAGAGAGGATTTCAACCTTCCAGCCTTTCTTCTCTGCATACCTTGTGTACATCCTGAAGAGATCCTGTGCAAAGAGAGCTGCTTCCTCTCCACCTGTTCCAGCTCTTATCTCAAGAATAACGTTTTTCTCATCGTTTGGATCCTTTGGAATCAAGAGTTTCTTAAGCTCGGTTTCTAACTGCTCCAGCTTCTCTTCCAATTCCTTCTTCTCTTCTTTTGCAAGTTCAACCAGCTCAGGTTCTTCACCCATGTCTATTATCTCAATGGCTTCCTCTATTCCCTGCTTTGTCTTTTTATACTCCATATATGTTTCATAGATTGGCTGGAGCTCTTTATGCTCTTTTGCCAGAGCCTGAAACTTCTTCTGGTCAGCAATGATTTCTGGTTTTCCCAGGTTTTCTTCTATCTCTTTGAACTTTTCTGCTATCTTTTCAAGTCTTTCGATAATTGCCCTTTCCATAAGAACTACTCCATACATTAAGGTTTAGGGTTTCAGTGATAAGGATAGTCAAAATGGCGATTTTGACAACTTTCACATGAAACTATTAGAATTAAATCATGGCTGGAAAAAGAGAAATGTTTTTAATTGTGGTTCTGTTTCTGTTTGTTTTTGCAGGCTGCGGAAGTCCAAAGTTTGTAGTCAGGTATAGATACATTCCTCCAGAGAACCATAACACTCAAAGTTGTTTGAGGAGTTGTGAAGAAAAATTCAATAAGTGCCAGATGAATTGCAGAAAACTCTACAATGAGTGCCTGAAAGAGGCTTATAATAGCGCAACAAGGCTTTATCAGGAGCTCCTCCAGTCATACAACGTAGAGCTAAAGGCATATACTGAGGAGTGTCGCGCTTACAGTGAAGAACTATCTTCATGGAATGACAGATATAGAAAAATCTATCGGGATTATCTCTTCTTCAAAAAGGTCTGTAATAAGGATCACGACAAATATGCCTGTCGCAGAAAAAAGGATTTAGAAAAAGAACTAAATGCTATGGAAAGAGAAAAGCCCCGAAAGCCTGTAAGACCGGTTAAGCCAGATCTTGACAGACTGGTTAATAGATTGTCCTTAAAGTGTCTCAGTAATTGTGGATGTCAGAGGATCTATGATAATTGCTTTGTATCGTGTGGGGGTAAGCTTTATCCTGAGAAGTTCTGTGTGGAAAACTGTAAATAGGAGGCGTAATGGAAATCAGAACCCATGAAAAAATCGATCAGAGGTTGTGTGGAAAACCTGTAAAGATAGAGGAAAACTACGCTGAGGTGGAGCTTGAGACAACAGAGGAAATGGCAGCAGATGAAAGGGGACTTGTTCACGGCGGATTCATCTTTGGGCAGGCGGATTATGCGGCAATGTTGGCTGTTAATCATCCTAATGTCGTTCTCGGTGGAGCAAACGTAAGATTCTTAAAACCTGTAAAAGTTGGAGAAAAAGTTCTTGCCATAGCAAAGGTTGTTTCAGAGGAAGGAAAGAAGAGAATTGTTGATGTTGTTGTAAAAAGAGAAGATGAAGAGGTTTTTAAAGGAGAGTTTATCTGCTTTGTTCTTCCAAAGCATGTTCTGGACAGATGATGAATTTCAAGGTTTCAGAAGAGATACTATCAGAAGCGGAGAGGGAGGGGAGTGCGAGGGAGTTTTTCTTTAAACTTATAGAGCTTCTGTCTGAGGGGAAACTGAAAAGAGGGGAAGTCAAGAAAATACCAGAGGAAGAGCAGGAAAGGATAATATACAGAATAGTTAGAGAGAACCAGCTTGACGAATTCTTTTCTCCAGGAGAAGCAAAGAACATCTACAGTGCTCTGAGAAAAGCCTTCAGAAAAAAGAAATTATCTGAAACTGAAGAAGAGTGGGAAAAGAAACTGTCTGACTGGCGGTCTCAGTTTGAGGATGTCTTTAAAAAAGCTTCTGTAAAATATTTGCTGAAAGCAGGAAGCAGAGGATTTTTAAGGGAACTCTTTTTGCTTGACTGGATAGTTCCTTCTGACATCTTTCGGGAGTTCCCCGGAAAGCCTGAGGAGTTCTCAATCTGGATATCAGAGAGAGCGGATGAAAAATTCTTGAGCTCAAGACTTGAAAGCTGGCTTAAACTGGAAGCTTTCAGAAAACGGGAAAAGTTATTGAGAGACATCCTCAGAGCTTATCGGCTTAACTGTCTTGAGCTTGGAATTTACGGTCTGTTTCCACAGACTGAAGGGGTTATATGGGATACCTTTGTTAAAGGTAACGTGATTGAAGCGGATCTTGAAAGTTTAATCAGGAAAAGGAACAGGAAGTTTGTAACGATTCAATATGCGATGAAACTCATAATTGAAAATATTTTCGGTAAGGGTGAGATCCCTAAGTTTCTTGACTGGGTGAGGTTTGTTGACTACAGAGAGGGAAATTTAAACCGCCATGCAATCCAGCACGGTGTGGCGGTTGGGTTTGGAACGAAGGAGAACTTCTTAAAGCTCTTTCTCTTCCTTGATTTTTTGGCGGAGATAATCTCTTATATCAACTGTTCAGAACCTTTTTGATTGTCATTCCTTCAAAATTACCAGATCATCCCTATGAACACATGTTTTCCTAAAAGAAACAATCTCATCTGAACTGCATCTTACTATTCCTCTTCCAATGAGATTGCCGTAAGTATCAAAGATTTCTACAGCATCTCCTTTCCTGAATTCTCCTTCCACTCTTTTTACTCCCTTTGGAAGGAGACTTTTACCGTTTTCAACTATTGCCTTAACAGCTCCTTCGTCTATGTAGAGTTTGCCTGTTGGTTTCATCAGGTATAGGATTCTGTAGCTCTTAGCTTTTAACTTCTTTGCAGGCATGAAAAAGGTTCCAATTTTTTCTCCTTTGAGAATTCTCAAGATAACGTCTTTCTCCTTACCGCCGGCTATTATGACTGGAATTCCTCTTTTAGAAGCCTTGGTTGCTGCTTCAACCTTTGTCCACATTCCACCTGTACCAAAACTGGTCTTTCCTGAGAAATCACAGATTTTTTTAAGCTCTTCCAGATTTTCAACGACAGGAATCAGTTTTGCATCGGGATATTTATTTGGATCTCTGTCGTAAAGACCGTTTGTTACAGTGAGCATTATTAGAAGATCTGCGTCGAAAACCACAGAGACGTGAGCAGAGAGATTGTCGTTGTCTCCGATCTTTATCTCCTCTACAGAAACGGTGTCATTCTCGTTGACTATTGGGACAGTTCCAAATTTCATAAGGGCATTTAATGTGTTTTTAGCGTTTATAAATCGCTCTTTTGACCGCAAGTCTTCTGCCGTCAGGAGAACCTGGGCAATTTCAATTCCATAGCTTTTAAAGGCTTCCCTGTATTCTGCCATCAAGTAGGGTTGTCCAATGGCTGAAAGAGCCTGTTTTTCCTGAAGGGAAAAGGGCTTTCTGTTAAGTTTCAATGCCTTTATCCCTGCGAGGACAGCACCGGAACTTACCAGGACAACTTCTTTTCCGCTTTTAGTGAGGGTTGAAATTTGTCTGGCAAGCTCTTTAATGAAATTCCTGTCTATTCCTTCTTTTCCTGAAAGGAGTTGTGAACCTACCTTTACTACAATCCTTTTAACATTACTCAACATCTTCAACTTCCAGTTCCTTTAACTTTTTTGCAACAAACCACATGAGTTCATCCATTCCTTCACCGGTTACTGCTGAAACTGCAAAGAAAGGATAACCTTTCTCCTCAAAGTATTCCTTCAGCTCTTCTATTTTACTCCTATCTACAAGGGCGTCGATTTTCGTTCCTACAACTATCTGTGGTTTCTTCGCAAGTTCAGGAGAGTAGAGCTCTAACTCCTTGTTAATCTTCTCAAAGGCTTCTTCTGGCTCTCTTGTTAGATCTGTAAGGTCTATAAGATGTAAGAGAAGTTTTGTTCTTTCGACATGTCTCAAAAACTCATGTCCCAGACCCTTTCCTGCGTGAGCTCCCTCTATCAGTCCTGGAATGTCTGCAATAACAAAAGAGAAATCTCCGACCTTAGCAACGCCGAGAATAGGTCTAAGAGTTGTAAATGGGTAGTCTGCAATTTCTGGTCTTGCCGCTGTAACCCTTGAGAGGAACGTTGATTTTCCAGCATTTGGAAATCCAACAAGTCCAACATCTGCAAGGAGTTTTAGTTCAAGCTCAATCCACCTCTCTTCTCCAGGTTCGCCGGGCTCTGCAAAGTCGGGAGCTCTTCTTGTTGGAGTTGCAAATTCTGCATTTCCTCTTCCACCTCTTCCACCTTTTGCAACTACAAGCCTTTGTCCATGCTCAGTCAGATCACCAAGAACCTCTCCTGTTTCAGCATCCCTGACGACTGTTCCAACAGGAACTTTTATTATTAAATCATCTCCGCTTCTTCCTGTTCTCTTGTTTCCCTCTCCGTGTCTTCCCCTTTCGGCTTTGTAGTGACGCTTGTATTTGAAGTCAAGAAGTGTGTGAACATTCCTGTCTGCTTCTAAAATAACATCTCCTCCTTTTCCACCGTTTCCGCCAGAAGGACCCCCTTTGGGAACAAACTTTTCTCTTCTGAATGCAACACAGCCATTCCCACCGTGTCCACCCTGAACAAATATCTTTGCTCTATCTATAAACTGTGCCATAATT
>CAJXJV010000048.1 GCA_913055135.1 uncultured Desulfurobacterium sp.
TGGATAACATTCTTTCCTCTCTTGGAGGGGGAGCTGTTGGAGCGATAAACGAAAGTAATACCAGGGTTGTTATCAGCAGAAGCGATCTGGACGTTCAGAATCTGACTGTTTCCTACTATGGTCAGGACTCTAAAAACTGTAAAGTGATTAATGGTGAAGCTGAAGAGGTTGAAAAATATTATTCTACGGGACTGATTCCGGCAGATGAGTATAAAGTAAAAAAAGAAAGTGATTCCAATAGTCCTTATTACTCTCTTATGAATTCTTCTGCAGTTAAGAATGTTTCTGTTTATACCTGTGAGATAAAGAACATAGTTCCTGACCCTATTCAAACTAAACTTGTTACGGATAAAGGATATGATTTACCAGAGGTTTGCTCTGGACGGGAGGATGCGGGTAATGGACTTTATAAGTGTTATCTTCCAGAAAATATCGGGATAAGTGGCGGTTGTGGAATTGGATTTGAATACAAATTTGCAGGTAGTTTTGGTACATCGTGGAACATTCCTGACGACCCAATTATCTACATATCTGTTGGTGATGAAGTTGTAAAAAATGTGTGGAATCATTCAGGAGACATTACTCCTTCAAAAGGTTCTTATGAAGGAGTATGTGAATCTCCTGCTAAGGTTACAGTAAAGTATGGTAACTCTGGAGGATGTAACGGAGTTCCAACAGGAACTTTCTACATTCTCGTTAAAGAAGTTCCCAATTTAAAGCTTATTTCTTCAAATAACTGCAACCTGCCAGCAAATTGCAAACTAAAGGAAAGAGAAGTCTGTGATCAGAACGGTCAAAACTGCGTTACCGTTGAGAAAGATTCTGTCAGGATTAATGTTTTACCGTTCTGTTACACATCCACTTCTTCGGAACTTGGAAGACAGTGGAAAATCTGTGCAGATGGAAACTCCATAACAGCTGTTGATCCCGATGGTAACAGTTATGTTTTAAAAAATGGAGAGAACAGCTGGTTCTGGATAAAAGAAACCTACGAATGTGAAGAAGACAACCAATACAAGTTCGATCCCAAAAGAACTCAAACTGTCCTGGAATCAGCAAATCCCGATACCGGAGATTATCAGGATACTCTCGGTCAAGGACACATACCTCTCGATAACCTTAAAACAGAGCATATAGACTGTCCTATTGCCTGTATGGTAAGAATTCCAGAGAAGTCTGGAACTGTTTATTCTGATGAGACAACTAAAGACACCACAACCTATCGAAGAGAAATTAGAACGTGTAAAAAAGATGAGAACGGTAATTATTACTGCCCGATTTCTCCTGGAGAAGAAATAGAACAGGATTGCGGTTGTGTTGACGGTTTTGGTTTAGCAGCAACTACCCTACAGGCTATTTATCAGGCTTCCAAAGACATTATCTGTTCAAGTTCTCCACCGTAATCAAGAGGGAGGAAAATGAAAAAACTGTTGACTGCTTTAATCGTTTTCTCTTTTACTGCTACTGCTTATGCATTAACAGGTAGTTTTTTCCAGGATGATAGGGAATATGGTCTTACAGAGGATTTTTACTCAGTTGCAGAGATAGATAACATTACTCTCTCTGATGATTGCTATCTTATTCCCTGTACTGATGCTATTAATTATCTGGATAATCTAACTTTTCCAGTTGACTATCTTATATGTGATAGCGGAATAATTGATACGCATTCAAAGAAGAAATGCCAGATTCTTAAACTGTCCGGTAAGAAGTATGTTGAATGTAATGGAGATCTTTTGCCTGCAGATGAAAAATTCAGAGCTTTTGTTTCCTGTCCTATTTTCCCTGAAGAAAATGCTACTGAAAATGCAACAGATAATGAAACTCCAGCTTATCTCAACTTCACTCCAGAAAACGGAACCTATTATTGTGCCAAGGACATAAACGGCAACAACTTCTTTGATAACGAAGCTGAAATTCAGCAGTGTATTAAAGCCGATAACGGAAAAGGTTATGTCTGTCCTATAGATAAAGTTTCCTGCGAAGCGACTTACGAAAAACCTCTATGTCCTGAAGGAACTTTAAACACAGAAAGGGACATGTGTCAGGCAGATGCAGTTATCAAGTGTCCCTCTGGCTACAAATGGGATTCTTCACTTGACAAATGCCTCAAGGAGCCTCAATGCCCTGATGGAGGAACTTTCAATCCTGAAACTGATAGATGTGAAAAAAAGGTTATAAACGAATGTCCTGATGGATACAGCTATGACCAGAATAGAGATGTTTGTTATAAGAATGTGATTTGTCCAGTGGGAACAACTTATAACCCCTCAACCGATAGATGCGAGAAAGACCCAATTTATCTCTGTCCTGCTGGTTATACTTACAACTATTCTATCGATAAGTGCGAAATGTCTCCATCCTGTCCAGCAGGAACAACCTATAATCCTGAAAGAGATAGATGTGAAAAGAATTTGGGAGAATGTCCTGAAGGTTATACCTATAATGCCGTTCTTGATAAGTGTGTTAGAAGTGTTGAATGTCCCGACGGAGGAACTCTTAACCCAAATACAGATAAGTGCGAACTCCAGGCAACAAAGGTGTGTCCAGATGGCTGGACTTTAAATGAATCAACTGGAAAATGTGAAAAAGCTCCTGTCTGCCCGGAAGGAGGAACTTACAGCAAGGAAGATAACCTTTGTCTTGTTTCCATAACAGGAACTGTTTGCCCTGAAGGATACACTTACAGTTCTACTCTTAAAACCTGCATAAGAGAACCTGTTTGTCCTTCAGGAAGTATTTACAATAAAAATACTGATAGATGCGAGGCTTATCCTTCCTATGACTGTCCTTCTGGTTGGAGCTACAACTCCAGCTTAAAAGTTTGTGAAAGGAATCCATCCTGTCCTTCTGGAATGACATATAACTCAGAAAGGAATAGGTGTGAAAAGGCTATAAGCTCCTGTCCGGAGGGTTATACCTACAACAAGGTTCTCAATAAATGTGTGAAAAATGTTATCTGTCCTAATGGAGGAGTGTTAAATTCTTCAACTGATAAATGTGAACTCCAACCTGACAAAGTATGTCCTTCCGGGTGGACTCTGAATGAATCAAGCGGAAAGTGTGAAAAAAGTCCTGATTGTCCTTCAGGAGGTTCATACGATAAAAACCTGAATCTCTGTATTTTATCTGCGGAAATTAAATGTTCTGACGGATACACATATTCATCTGAACTCAATGCATGTGTAAAAGAACCTGAGTGTCCATCAGGGAGCACTTACAATGTAAACACTGATAGATGCGAGACACTATCTGAGCCAGAGTGTCCCGAAGGCTGGACATATAACGCTGATAAAGAAAAGTGCGAAAAAGACCCTGAATGTCCCGAAGGCTGGAGCTATAGTTCTAAATATCATTTCTGTTATAGACCTATTTCCTGTCCACAGGGATATACCTACAATGCAGTTCTGGATAGATGTGTTTACAGTGGAGAAATCTGTCCTCAAGGTGGAGTTTTAAATCCTGATACGGATAAATGCGAAATAGTTGCAAATACCGAGTGCCCTGAGGGATACACTTATGACAATAAGACAGGCTGGTGTAAAGCTTCTCCGATTTGTCCGGAAGGTTCAGCTTTCGATTCAAAACATGATGTATGTGTAGTTTCAGCAAAAGTAAAGTGTCCCTGGGGCTACACTTACGACGGCAATCTTGGCAAATGCGTGGATGAGCCGTATTGTTATCAAGGAAATTACAACTCTAAAACAGATAGGTGTGAAAGACCTCCAAGTAAGAAATGTCCTTCAGGCTATTCTTACAACAGTGCAACTAAAAAATGCGAAAAAGACCCTGAATGTCCAAGTGGTATGACATATTCGAAATCCTTGAGTAAATGTGTTGCCTATGCAGAAGCTAAATGTCCTTCAGGTTATTCTTACAACAGTGCAACTGGAAGATGCGAGGCAAATCCTATCTGTCCGAGTGGATTTACTTACAACTCAGCAACTAACAGATGTGAAACTGGAGCGAGTATTAGCTATACCTGTTCTTCCAACGGTCAGAGTTATTCAAGTTTATCTACCTGTCAGGCTAATTGTCAGACAAGTGGGAGTTGTAGTAAGGGCATGCAGTATTGTAAAGTTGAAAGAACTGTTCAACTTACTTCGCTGTCCAGTTATGAATGTCTTTCAGGATGTTGTGATGCTTATAAATATCTTAAATCTCAGTGTGTAAATCCTTGGGATTCGCCAACTTACGATCCCAGTGCTCCAGAATGCTCTATGAATTATAGTAGTATGGGATTTTGTCCTTGTTCTTCGTCATTGGAGAAGAAATGTGTTTTAGTTGATTCACCAATTGATATAACGACAGGAATTGTCAGAGAAGTTTACATCTGTCCTTCTTCTATTTACATCTGTTCTCTCAACGGACAATCTTACTCTGACCTTTCAACCTGTCAGGCTAACTGTAAAACTACTGGAACCTGCTCTCAAGTAAGTAGCTGTCCTTCAGCTTCTACTCTATCTGGTAGTTTTTGTATAGCCAATCCTTCCTGTCCGTCAGGGGGAACTTTTGACGGAAGTGCAGACGTTTGCTATACCAGTCCATCCTATTCTTGTTCGGTGGGAACCTATGATAGCTCTTCAGGATACTGTGTAGATGATGCTTATTGTGGGAATGGGAATTTAAACATAATTACTGATAAATGTGAGACTGACCTTCAAACTTACTGCCGTTATGGTTACACATATTCCTCTTCAGAGAACGTCTGTTACAGAAAACCCTACTGTAGTTTAGATGGAACTCTTGACAAAGAAGCTGACCTCTGCACTTACGAAGCTGATTTCCAGCGTCCTGAAGGCTTCACTTATAGTTCTACGCTTGGCGCATGTTATAAAGATGTATCCTGCCCTCCTTCTGACTCCTGGCATTTTTATAGTAAGTGGTTAAATGCATGCCTGAGCGGTATTTTAGGACAGCCTAAGTGTCCTAATGGATATACAGTGAAGTGGAAGTGGGGAAAAGGTTATTACTGTGAGGCAGATGTTTCGTGTCCTTCTCCAGGACATTACAACTCGGAAAATAATGTATGTGAAATTTACAACTATCAAGCATGCAAACAATTCTGCGGCGACATTTATGGTAACAGTTACTGTCCAATTGCTTACTTTACTCCGCTTCATGCATGTATTGCCCTTGATACAGGACTTCCTTGCCCTATTGGCGCCCTTATTCAGGATAAATGTATGTTATCCCCTTCTCATGGTTGTCCATCAGGATTTTCCCTGGAAGGAAACCTTGTTTGCTATGCTCCAGCAAGCTGTTCTAATGGAAAGCTTGACACTTCAAAAGACATTTGTCTTTCTTCTCCTCAGTTTACCTGTCCATCTGGATACAGTTACAGCTCTTCTTATAAAGTGTGTTATACGTCAGCGAACTGTGGTAGTGGTTCTCTAAATACCTCAAAAGATGTTTGTCAGCTTTCCTATGGTTTAAAGTGTCAATCACCTTATAGTCTCAACGGTAATATCTGTCAGTTATCTCCTTCCTGTCCTTCTTCAGGAAGCTACGATAAAGGACTGAATCTTTGCACGGTAAGTGTGGATTTCTGTGGAGATTACAGCTTTGATCCAAATCTTGACCTCTGCTATTCAGGAGCAAATTGCTATCAGGGAACTCTCAACACTTCAAGAGACAAATGTGAACTATCGCCAAACGTTTCCTGTAAACAGACAGGTTTTACCCTTCAGGGAGAAATCTGCTACGCTTCTGCGACATGTCCTGAAAGTGGGAACCTTGACACTTCTGACGACTACTGTAAGGTAAATGCTGAATATCTCTGTCCTTCTGGATACAGTTACAGTTCAAGTTATGAAAAGTGTTACAGAAGTCCTGACTGTGGTGGCGGTTCTCTAAACCCTGAAAGTGATATATGCCAGCTTGCTTATACTCTAACCTGTCCGCCTGTTTACTCTCTTAGTGGAACTATCTGTCAACTAACTCCATCCTGTCCATCTCCAGGTTCCTACAACAAAAACATCAATCTCTGTGATGCGGGGAATAACCTTTGTGGAAGTTTGCACTTTGATGCTTCTAATGACATTTGCTATATATCTGCTTCCTGCTCAAGTGGAGGAATTCTCAATAAGAACAGGGATAAGTGCGAAGTCGATATAACAGGAGTGGATTGTGGAAGTTATGAATACGATCCATCCGCAAGAGTCTGCCATACCAAAGATGATTACTGTGAGGGTAATCCTTACGATAACTCTTACAATCAATGTATAGCAACTGTTGGTAAAAATTGTGGGACCTATAACCTTTCGCCTGAAAACAACCAGCTCTGTATCAAAAAGATAGAGTGTCCGAAAGACAGTTCTTTCTCTTTAAGCAATACTGTCAGCTATTCTTCTGTTCTTGATAAATGTGTTTCGGATGCAGAGCATATCTGTCCATCTGGAGATACTTACGTTTATACCTGGAATAAAGATGTTCTGAAGTGCGAAGTAGTTCCTATATGTGTTAATGGAGTCTATACTCCTGAAACAGACGGTTGCTATGTTGGAGACCTTACCTGTCCCATCGGAGATTATCCCTGTTTGCCTATAGGTGGAGAAAACTATTGTTCTCCCAATCCCTGCCAGAAGTGGGATGATGCTGTGGAAATAGACGATACTCCAGAAGGAATTAACGATAAAAAGAATGATGGTGAAGTGGACGAAAACGGTAATTGCTTAGGAACGATATACATCTTTAACGGACATGATAAACGCTGTAGAACTCCCGGATTGGAAACAGGAGGGTCTAACTGCTGCAAAAAAACAAAAACGTGGTTCGGTCTTGGGATGTGTAAAGAAAGCGAAAAAGTCCTTGCCAAACTCCGTTCCTGGGGTAAGCTCGATGGTCAATGTCATTATGTGGGTTCCTACTGTTCCAAGAAGGTTCTTAAAGTTTGTGTTCAGAAGAAGAAAACTTTCTGCTGTTTTAACTCCGTTCTTGGCAGAATTATTCAGGAACAGGGAAGAAAACAGCTTGGAATTGGCTGGGGGGATGCAAAACATCCCAACTGCAGGGGGTTCACTCCAGAGGAATTCCAGAAGATTGACTTCTCGAAGATAGATTTTAGTGAGTGGCTCCCTGAAATTGAGAAAAATGTAAGTAAATCAATAGCTAACGCTCAATCACGGATTGAGGGAGCTGCTCAAAAAATCAAGGATTACTATCAGAAATAGTCGAGGGACTCGTGAAAGTGCACGATTTTGTGCATTCTGGCGAGTCCCTTCACATTTTCTACCTTCCTTTCTATCCTCTAATCATCATGGAGAAGAGAGATTCTGCGAAAAAAGAGAGAAGTTTCATAGCAGATGTAGTAGTGATATTAACAGGGACCGGTATATTTGCAGCACTCTATTACCTTTTCACTTTTAGGTTTTCACCTGAGACCCTCAAAACTTTCACAGTTAGAGAACAGTTTATCCTTTCTAATTTTCCTGAAGAGAGTAAATATCTTCTTCCTTTTCTCCAGACAGCTTTTGAAAAGATCAAAGAGGCTTTATACCTATCTGTTTCTCTCAATAAAGAAATCAAACCCGATGTTTCCCTCCTTGTACAGGTTTTTGAAAATCCTTATCTTGTGGTCCTTTACTTGAAACCTCTCCTTAACTATATGATAGCTAATTATCTGCTGGCTTTTGCTCTTGTATCTGCTGTTTCCTTAAAGCTTTTAAATCTTTCATGGCTGATTTTTATTCCTCTTGTTTTACTATTCGTCTTTGCTGTTTATTCACTGATTATCAATGGAGTGAGACTTTTCTCTGTTTATCTCGATGTTCCTGAATTGAATCCTTTCAGAGTCATAAAAGATGAAACGTTAAGAAAAATCCTGAAGGTCAATCTACTGCTGAAATTCAACAACGTTCCAGCTTCTCTATATCACCATAACAGGAAGGATGGACTCTATGGACACAGTAAAGCCGTTGCAGAGAAAACAGTTGAATTAATGTTGAACAGTGGAATTGAAGATAAAGGAAAACTTCTGAAAGGTTACCTTCTTGGGCTTGCTCATGATCTTGGAAAGCTGAGATATACAAAATGGATATGGAAAAAGGTTGACGGATCTCCAGCTCCAGATGCCATCTCTGGAAAGATGAAAACTACTGTTAAACAGGCTTTTCCTCTTCCTTTTGGAAAAATCCTCTGGTTCTCCTATGAAAAACCTTTTTCTATCTCCTCGATAAGGTTTGGAATAAAAGACAAAATGTTTGCTTATGACTTCTGGAAGAAATTGGACATCCCACAACAAAGCAATAACAGGATAGTAAAGGCTTCTCTTGGCATAAAAGAAGAACCCGAAATAGCTGAATTCGTGAAAAAGGCAGATTCCATAGTAACTGGCGAGGAGATGAGACATCTTGGAAAGCTCTATCAGGAAGAAATAAGAGAAGCCTTCTTTTCTGCTTTATCAGAAATCAAATGGCACGGTAGAGAAGCTGAAAAATACGAAGGCTGGTTTAACGGTAATATAGCAGTTGTTCTCTCATGGGCACTTGCTGACAGAATAGATAAGGTTTTGAGAGAAAAAGGAATAGAAATAGTTGATAACT
>CAJXJV010000049.1 GCA_913055135.1 uncultured Desulfurobacterium sp.
TAACCAGATCATACTCCTTACCGTATTCACATAATTCATTAACAAGCAATTCACCTGTGGAGTAAACCTTAACCTCAAACCCCTCTTTTGAGAGGATCTTTCTCAACAGATTCCCAATGGAGATATCATCCTCAACAACCGCAACTCTTACAACCACATTTTCCCTCAGTTCAATTTAAACTTCCCATACTATATCACAGGCGTTAGAATAGGAAAAAGCTGGTATAAAATATCTCCTACCTTTGACAGGGAGAAAACGATGTTATCTGAAGAATTCATAGCAGCCGTTGAAAAAGCTTTTACAATGAAAGGTTTCGACCTGACAGTGGAATTTTCAGATATGGAAATGTGGGATGAAGCTATTTTCCATACACAGAGTCTGTTATCGACCAGGTCTGTACCCTACGTCTCATTCCACCATACTTTCAAGGTCGAATACCTTCTGGAAAATGGCAACTTAATATCAATAGCTTATAGACCACATCCTGGAGAGTTCTATGAGTAAAGTTCTTGAAACAGCTATAGAAGCTTCAAAGAGAGCAGCAGAAGTTCTAACACACTATTACACAAGGCTTAAAGAGACAGAAATAGAACTGAAAGCGAAAAACGACTACGTAACAGAGGCTGACAAAAGATCAGAAATGATTATTATTAAGACTATACAGGAGTCGTTCCCTCAACATTCTATAATTGCAGAAGAAAGCGGTCTCCACTCAGGGAACGAGTGGAAGTGGTACATAGACCCGCTGGATGGAACAAAGAACTTTATTCACGGATTACCGATTTTCTGCATATCAATAGGAATTGAGTACAGAGGAGAACTGGTTGCAACAGTTATAAATGCTCCTGTCCTTGGAGAGATCTTTACAGCAGAAAAGGGCAGCGGTGCTTACTGCAACGGCAAGAGGATAAAGGTGAGTAATAGACAGTTCGAAGAAGCTGTAGTTGCAACAGGTTTCCCTTTCAGAGGAAAAGATCTGCTGGACAAGTATCTTCTCTGCTTTCGAGAAGTTTTCCTGAAAGTTTCAGGCGTAAGGAGGTGCGGTTCAGCAGCTCTTGATCTTGCTTACACAGCAAAAGGTGTATTTGATGGATTCTGGGAGATGTCTCTTCATCCCTGGGATATAGCTGCTTGCGTTCTTCTTATAGAAGAGGCAGGAGGAAAGGTAAGCGATTTCAACGGTAAAGAAAGATATCTTGAAAGCGGAAACATTATAGGAGCTTCCAAAAATACCTATGATGGACTTTTTAAGATAGTTCACAAACACTTAGGAGGTTAAAAATGGCATTTGATGAAAAAAACTGCGAAGGCTGTGCACACAAAAGCACCTGCCAGGCTGCTCAGGATCCAATGGACGTTAAACTGACATGCAACCTTTCAAAGATAAAACACAAAATTGGTGTTTTAAGCGGTAAAGGTGGTGTTGGAAAAACAACAGTCGCAACAAACCTTGCCACAGAACTGGCAAAGAGAGGGTTTAAAGTAGGACTCTTAGACGCCGACCTCCACGGTCCAAACGTAGCAAAAATGCTGGGAGCAGAAGGACAGAGGCTTTTTGCAGATCCTGAAACTCAAACGATAAAACCGTTCATTCCCCCTGGAATGCCAGACCTCAAAGTTGTCTCAATGGCTTTTCTTTTAGAAAACCCTGACCAACCGGTTATCTGGAGAGGACCTCTAAAGCATCAAGCAATAAAGCAGTTCCTTGCAGAAATCGACTGGGGAGAACTGGATTTCCTTATAGTTGACCTTCCACCGGGAACTGGAGACGAAGCTCTTAGCGTTGCCCAGCTTATAAAACCTATGGATGGTTTTGTGGTTGTTACAACTCCACAGGAAGTTTCACTTCTTGACACAAAGAAATCGATCAGTTTTGCAAAGATGATGAACGTTCCGGTTCTTGGAATCATAGAAAACATGAGCGGTCTCATCTGTCCCCACTGTGGCAAAGAGATAGATATTTTCAAAAGGGGTGGTGGAGAAAACGCAGCCAGGGAACTTGAAATTCCTTTCCTTGGCAGGATTCCGATAGAACCGGTAGTTGTGGAAACTGGCGATAAAGGTATCCCGGTTGTCATGTCCCATCCTGAAAGCAGGTCAGCAAAAAGCTTTAAAGAGGTTGTTGACAAGCTCTTAGAAGAAGTTGGCGAAGTTACAAAGGTTGAATGAATCGGGAAGTAGAAATGGACAGGAAGAAGATAGCGGCAGGAGCTCTCTTGCTCCTGTCTTTACTTCTAATCATCGCTGGAATCTTTCAGAATGAATTGAGAATCATCTGGAACAACGGAAAAATACTCTGCCTTACCTGCATAGGGATTAAGTGATGCTGAAAGTCCCTTTCTTAAAGAACAGAAGGCTTTTTCAGTTTCTAACAGGATTTATGGCAAACCTTCAGATTTTCAACTTTATCACTGCTCGCCTCTACACCGGAAAACTAAAGTCAATTCCCTTTCCGATAATGAACTGTTACGCCTGTCCGGCGTCGGTCTATTCCTGTCCGATTGGAACACTTTCCCACTTCCTTGTCATCTCAAAGATTCCACTCTTAACAGTCGGAATAATTGCTGCAGTCTCTTTCACATCTGGAAGGTGGATCTGTGGATGGATCTGTCCATTTGGCTTAATACAGGATCTCCTCCACAAGATTCCATCAATGAAGTTTGACCTTCCCAGACCCTTTGTTTACCTGAAATATCTGATGCTCATCTTTGGTGTAATTCTCCTTCCCTTTCTCTTTAAAGAACATTACTTCTGTATGGTCTGTCCAACTGGAACAATAGAGGCAGGAATCTACTGGGTAGCTGCCAGCTCAATGATTCTCAACATGGCTGGACCGTTTTTTCTCTTCAAACTTGCCTTCGGCTCAATGTTCCTCTATGGCTCAATCTTCATAAAGAGACCTTTCTGTAGATACATCTGTCCACTTGGTGCCTTTTTCTCTATTTTTAACAAGCTGAGCATAGTCAACTTCAAAGTGGAGAAAGAAGACTGCATAGAGTGCAACCTCTGTAAGAAATCCTGTCCTGTTAATTACCCAATCTATGAAGATCCAAACTCTCCAGCCTGTTTAAGATGTCTCAACTGCGTAAGAGTCTGCCCTGTTGTGAAGATAGAATATCCCTCTTTCCTTCCCCAAAAGAAAACTGAAAGGACTGCTTAACTTTTTGAAGCTATTTAGAAAAATTGCAGATTTTTAGTTTTTCTTTTAAGTATATCCAGCCACTCTCAGGGTCAAATCCTAATTTAAATCCAAAAAACTCTATTCCTTCTTTTAATGCCTGTTCAAAAACTTCTGAAAATAGAGGATCTCTTTCTTTGTTTGGTTTAAAGCAACTACAGTTTCTGAAAGCGAGAAACATTACAGCAGTTCTAAAACCTCTCTGTTTAAGCTCTATAAGCTCTACTAAATGTTTTCTCCCCCTTTCTGTCGGAGCATCGGGAAAAAGACAGATACCACTTTCGGATAAATTACAGCCCTTAATTTCAATATAGAAGTTACTGTTAACTCGAAAATCGATTCTACTCTTTCCCCACCTTACCTCTTTCTCAATCTTTGAAGGAATAAAACCTAAAAAGCCTTTCCTGATTATCTCTTCCGCAATTTTTGAGTGGAGGGATGTATTGAGGAAAACCCATTCATTGTCTTTTTCAACAGCAATTAGCTTATAGTCAAGCTTACCTCCTGGATTTTCTGCCAGAAGAGTTCTCGCTTCGGAAACAAGAAGTTCTTTAAGCCTTCCAGTATCGGAGATGTGAGCTTTAAAGATTTTTCTATCTACAGAGACAAGTCCTACAAATCTGTTGGGTCTCTCAATAAAGAGCCCCCGGGTGAGATTGCCCAGGAGCTCCTTAACATTTAAAATCTTCTCCATTACAGTGATTTCTGAACTTCAAAGTCTATCTCTTTTCCAAGGTGTCCTGTGGCATTTGCAACGTGAACGATAACCTTCTTTGTTTTCGGATCATACTCAAGAACTGTAATTCCACAGTTTGCCTGCTTAAAAGCCCAGAACTTATTGAGATCAACTCCGAGAAGGTAACACATTATGACTTTATTTGTTGCATCATGTCCAACAATAACAATCAAATCATCATCATCATGTTCGCTAACAATCTCTTCAAAAGCTTTAACCGCTCTATCGTAAACATCTTTAAGGGTCTCTCCACCCTCCCCTGGCATCTTTACTTCTGCCGGTCTCTCTCTCCAGAGTTTCAGGAGCTCTGGATACTTCTTCTCAACCTCAGATGCAAGCATTCCTTCCCACTCACCGTGGTCAATCTCTTTAAAACCTTCTCTCTCTTCTACAGGAAGGTTGTGGTGTTTCGCTATTTCCAGAGCAGTATCCTTACATCTTGAGAGAGGACTTGAATAAACAGCCTTAACTGGAAAATCCTTTAGTGCCTCTCCCACTCTCCTTGCCTGCTCTTTTCCTTCTTCATTGAGAGGTATATCCATTTTTCCCTGATATCTACCTTCTGCATTCCAGACAGTTTTCCCATGTCTAACAAGGATAATCTTCGGCATGTTCATCTCCATTACTTACTCATTACATACTCATGAATAGCCTTTGCAGCCTTTCTTCCGTCTCCCATTGCAATAATTACAGTTGAACCACCATGGATAACGTCACCACCTGCAAAGACACCAGGAAGGTCTGTCATTAAAGTTTCAGGATCTACTAAGATTTCTCCTTTCTTACCTCTTCTTATTTCCTCAACTCCTTCAACAACAACAGGGTTTGGTCCCTGTCCAATAGCCATTACTACCGTATCTACTTCCAATACAAACTCTGAACCTGGAATAGGCACAGGTCTTCTCCTTCCAGATTCATCTGGCTCAGACAGTTCCATTTTCACACATTCTATCGCCTTAAGCCAGCCGTTTTCTCCGATAAATTTTACAGGATTTGTAAGAGTCTTAAAAATTACTCCTTCCTCCTTTGCGTGGTGAACTTCTTCTACTCTTGCTGGCATTTCTGCTTCAGAACGTCTGTAGATAAGGTAAACCTCCTCAACCTCTTTCAGTCTTTTAGCCGTTCTCGCAACGTCCATCGCAGTATTACCACCACCTATAACAGCTACTCTCTTACCTGTGAATACAGGTGTATCATACTCCGGGAATCTGTTAGCTCCCATAAAGATGATTCTTGTTAAAAATTCGTTTGCCGAGTAAACACCGTTAAGGTTAAGACCTTCAATGTTTAGCATGTAAGGAAGTCCCGCTCCAGAACCTATGAAAACAGCATCAAACTCTTCAAGAAGTTCATAGATCGTTTTCGTTTTACCTACGATGAAGTTAAGCTCTAACTTCACTCCCATGTTAAGTAGAAATTCAAGTTCCCTTTTTACCGTTTCGTTTGGCAATCTGAACTCAGGAATTCCATAAACTAAAACTCCACCTGGCTCGTGGAGTGCTTCAAATATGGTTACGTCGTGTCCCCACTTTACAAGGTCTGCTGCACAGGCAATTCCGGCAGGACCAGAACCGACTATTGCTATTTTCTTACCGGTTTTCTCTTTTATTTCAAACTTTTCATAGCCAACAGATGCTTCATGATCTCCTGCAAAAGCCTCAAGAGCTCCAATAGCCACAGGATCTCCTACTTTTCCAACAACGCAGGCACCTTCACACTGAATTTCTTGCGGACAAACCCTTCCACAGACAGAAGGCATTATGTTCTCTTCCTTAATCTTTCTTGCTGCTTCTACGAACTTTCCTTCTTCAATAAGCTTTATAAATTGAGGAATTGGAACTCTTACAGGACAAGCCTTTACACAAGGAGCTGTAGGACACTGGAGGCATCTCTTAGCCTCTTCCATTGCAAGTTGAGGAGTGTACCCGAGCTTTACCTCCTTGAAATCTTTGATTCTTTCTTTTGGATCTCTCTCAGGTACAGGAACTCTTTTCTTTATGATTTCCCTCTTAGCCATTATTAACCCCTCTTACAACCGCAGTGTTTTTCTTGAAATCTTTCCATAGCAACCTTTTCAAGTGACTTAAACATGCAGAGTCTGTTCATCAGTTCATCAAAGTCAACTTCATGAGCATTGAATTCAGGACCATCAACACATGCAAACTTTACTTCTCCCCCAACTGTCACTCTACAGGCACCGCACATTCCGGTACCATCAACCATTATTGGGTTCAAGGAAGCTATTGTTGGTATCTTGTGGGGTCTTGTAACTTCTGCAACTGCTTTCATCATTGGAACAGGACCCGCACAAATAACCATATCTATCTTTTCGCCTTCATCTATAAGTTTCTGAAGGGCATCTGTAACTAGTCCCTTCATTCCGTAAGAACCATCGTTGGTTGTTATTATTACCCTATCCGCAAGAATTTTCATTTTATCTTCCCAGAAGATTAAATCCTTACTTCTGAATCCCATTATCACAGTAAGGTTATTCCCTGCTTCTTTTACTCCCTGGCAAATGTGATGTATCGGAGCAAGTCCAAGCCCACCACCTATGGCAACTACATTTCCCCAGTTCTCTATGTGGGTAGGTTTTCCAAGGGGACCCACCACATCTTTCAGCGAATTACCTTCTTCAAAGCAGGAGAGATGGTAGGTTGACTTTCCTACCCTCTGCACCATTAAGGTTATTGTTCCTGCTTCAGGATCTTTTTCTGCTATTGTCAGAGGAATTCTTTCTCCTCTAACTGTCACTCTAACAATTACAAACTGTCCTGGTTTTGCCTTTCGCGCTATCTGTGGAGCTTCAATCACAAACTCATCAACGTTTTCTGCCAGCTCTCTTTTGCTAACTATTTTGTACATCTCTCTCTCCTTCAAGGAAATATTTGAAGGTGAATTTTACAAAAATTTTACAAAATTTTAACATCTTTTTTTTCTTTCGTTCTCAACATTCCGCAGGCAGCAGAGATATCCTGTCCCCTTGAATCTCTTATGAAAGCTGCAATGTTGTAATCCCAGAGAACTTTCTGGAACTTTTCTATTTGCTCTCGCGGTGAAGGCTCAAAAAGAGCTCCTGGATAAGGATTAAACGGTATCAGGTTAACCTTTACAGGAATTCCTTTTATTAACTTTACAAGCCTTTTTGCATCCTCTACTGAATCATTCACGCCTTTGAGCATCACATACTCAATCATTATTCGTCTTATATTGTCGGCTGGATACCTTTTCAGAGCTGCCATGATTTCAGAGATTGGATATCTTCTGTTGAGTGGAACAATCTTTTCTCTGGTCTCATCGGTTGTTGCATGGAGTGAAACTGCAAGTTTAACTTTGTTCATTTCCTTAGCCATTCTGTCAATACCGGGAACTATCCCAACAGTTGAAATTGTTATCTTCCTTGTTGAGAGGTCAAGCATATTTCTATCTGTCATTATCTCAACAGCTTTCTTGACATTGTCAAAGTTGAGAAGAGGTTCTCCCATTCCCATAAAGACAACGTTTGAGATTCTTCTGTCTTCCCCTACATCCCTTTGAACATGAATGTACTGGTCAACTATCTCTGCTGCTGTAAGGTTCCTCGTAAAACCATCCTTTGCAGTAAGACAGAACTTACACTGAGCAGGACAGCCAACCTGAGTGGAAACGCAAAGGGTGTTCCAGTCCTTTTCGGGAATAAATACAGACTCAATCCTATTTCCATCCTCAAGCTCAAAGAGGTACTTTCTGGTTCCATCGGCAGACTCTTCAACCTTTACAAGCTTCAGGACATCTATTTCCGCATTCTCTGAAAGGAGCTTCCTTGCAGATTTTGAAATGTTTGTCATCTCGTCAAAGGATTTAACCCTCTTCTTGTAAAGCCACTGAGCTATCTGTTTAGCTCTATACTTTTCAAGTCCAAGATTCTGGACAAAATCCTGAAGTTCTTCAAAATTTAGATTTTTTATTTTGACCATCTTTATTCCTCTTCAACTTCTTCAGCTTCCTCAATGAGCATCACAGGAATATCATCAACTATCGGATATGCCAGTTTACACTTATGGCATATTAACCTGTTTTCTTTTTCTCTGTATTCAAGATCTCCCTTACATTTTGGACAGGCAAGGATTTTAAGAAGTTCCTCCGGTAACATACCAGCCTCCTCAAAAACAGTTCAGCTTTTCATTATATTTCGCTACATTTCACTACAAAACATTAACTTCTCAACCCTTGATTTATTTCTTCCTGAATCCTAATTTGATAATAACTCTCCTTCGGAGAAATTAAACCGTGCTACTAACCCTTTCAATTCACTCCACCAAAAAGAGTGTCGTAAATAAGCTGAAAAGAGCTTCAAAAACCTTCCAGCACTTCAAGAATCTAATCTATCTATGTGCAGCAGAATATTACCACACCACAAAAGACATTAAACCCTTCCTCTCTAAAACTTTCCTCGAAAAATTCGTAAAAGGAAGAGAAAAGCTACCTTTTGAGAATGAAAAGATAAAAGAGTGGAAAAAGGAACTCGTAACCTTATGGACAGAGAAGATAGGTTCAGA